>NZ_AYYA01000083.1:0-86457 GCF_000511065.1 Psychrobacter sp. TB67 | reverse complement strand
TGAGCTATGCTGAAGAAACCGTAGAGATAAACTTGGTAAACTAAGCGTATTAATCGGAGTTTATCATGACCAAGAAAGTAAGAACCTACAGTGACGAATTTAAAGCAGAAGCTGTCAAGAAGATATCAGACAATAATGGCAATATCTCGGCTACCGCAAAGCAGCTTGGCATTGCCATGCAAACGCTATCAAATTGGCATAACAAAGCCAATCAAGGCAAGCTTATCGGCACAGAACAATATGATCCTGATCTTATGACAGCGCTTCAAGAAATAAAGCAGCTCAAGCGACAACTTAAAGTTGCCGAGGAGGAGCGAGAGATATTAAAAAAGGCCACGGCGTACTTCGCGAAAAACAGTTAGTAAAGTACGCCTTTATTAAGGATAACCAGCAGATATTTAGTATCACAGCTATGTGCCGTGTACTAAAGGTTAAGCATTCTAGCTACTACGACTGGCTGAGTCGTGATATCAGCGATCAACAGATACATCGCAACCAGTCTGAGCTGCTGGTTAAAGCCGCGCACAGTGAAACAAAGGAGCGCTATGGATATGAGCGTCTGCATGCGCATCTAAGTGAGCGAGGCCATGACATTAGCCTATACATGGTGAGACGCATCAAAGAAGAGCACGGCATCAAATGCCGACGTCATAAGCGCTTTAAAGTGACCACCGACTCTAATCACAACAAGCTGGTTTATCCAAACGTGCTCGATCAGCAGTTTGATGCCAAGCGTCCTAATGAGTCTTGGGTCAGTGACATTACTTATATCTGGACAAATGAGGGCTGGCTGTACTTAGCAGGGGTCAAAGATCTATACACCAAAGAGCTGGTTGGCTACGCCATTAATAAACGCATGACTGCTGATTTAGTCTGTCGTGCACTAAATATGGCAATCAAGAACAGACGACCAGGCAAAGGGCTGATTGTGCATTCTGACAGAGGCAGTCAGTACTGTAGCCACGCTTATCACAAAATCATCAAGCAGCATCAGTTTACAGGCTCAATGAGTGCTAAAGGCAACTGCTTTGACAACGCACCCATAGAAAGCTTCTGGGGCATATTAAAGAACGAGCTGGTGTATCACCAAGACTATAAAACTAGATTTGCCGCCATTACCGATATCATTGGATATATTGAACTATATTACAACCAAACGAGAACTCAAAAGAGCTTGGGCTATAAATCGCCAAGACAGGTGTGGTTTGATTATTATCGTCAAGCTGCGTAATTAAATCTCCCAAGTTTAACTGTACGGATTTGACGGCAGGGGTCAGTCTCAGTAGTGGTGGTGTCCTTCATATATTTATCATATAAAGAATTTAGATGAATTTCTTCGATATTATCTTTCACAAAGACTTCAGGCGCTCCGCCTTCTCTAACGAAATACCACAAAATATGCTCTAGCAAGCTATCGGCAATAGATTCTATTTTTTTTGGTATATTGCTCAAATACTTTTTATTTACGCCCTTGAGAATAATAGTTGTTATCTGCTGTTTGGTATCTGCACTTAGTAGTTCGCGGTTATCTATTCCTCTGTTGGCAGTAAAGGTAAACTGCCTTTTTTGAAAATGACCTTCATCATTTTTAAAAACGCTGTTTACGGTAGCTATATCAAAGACCTTCAACCAAATTAAACGGCCTAAACCACGACATCCTTTATCTAGCTTATAATCAGAGTCAAGCGTATCAAAAGAGACAAAGTTTTTCTCTGTAAAGCCACAACCGTTATCAGTTATGATAAAGCCTTCGATAGGAGAGGACAGATCACTGTCTAGTTCAGATAAAACTTCCTGAGATCGAATAATGTCTAAAGTGATCTTACCATCTACTAAGTTTTTGGTTTCCTCAATAGCATGAATAGAATTAACTACAGCTTCGAAAACAGGCATCAAGGCATGGCTTTTAGGTAAATCCGTATTGCGAATACGTCCTGCTAAATTAGTTTGTAAGCTCATGGCAACCCCTTGATAAGTATTATTTAAATTCAGTTCTGATATGCAAATACTTTAAATCTTACGATTATTATGCTGCTGACTCTACCGCCCCTTTCCCATTCATCGGCATAGGCAGTAGCCAGTCTTTAAGCTCAGCTAATCTGCTTTCAAATGCGGTATCAGCTCACCACTAGGTAGCTCTATTAGGTAAGTTGTCACAAGGTACGGCTCTGCTGGAAATGTTAAGGCTTCAGGAATTAGTGGGCCATCTACGCCTATTCCATAGTTATTCATATTAGCAAATGACTTTTCAGCAGCTATTAACGTGTCCTCTAAAATACTGTGCATATATTGATTAAACATACCTACTTCCACAGCCCCAGACATCGTCCCATGCTCAGAGCTAAGCTTATAATTATCAGGAATCTTTTCTACCTGTGCGGTTCGGTAGTCAGAACGAGCGAGTATATTAAGAACCGTACTTATTTCCTGATCATTAGACTCTAAAGCATATGCCCTAAATAAAAAACGCTGAACGATACCAGTTGTTTGATCTACGATTGGCCAAACATTTGCTACAAGTTCCATAACCCTCTACCTAATTGTTACTTTAAAAGAGATTAGCATTCATTAACTAACAGTCACCTGACCATTCATTAGCATAGGTAATAGCCAGTCTCGAAGCTTCTCAAGTTGTAAGTTTTCCTGACGATTCACCATGATGGTCTTAATCATTGGATCAATAGTCTCTCCAAATTTCTCAGCTATCTTTTGGTCAAAAGGCTGGACAAAGCTCATCATCACATTAGGATTAACTCTTTTATGACTGTTCGATGTACCCGTAGCTGACTGAGTGCAATGGGCAATAAACTGATCTGACGTCGCAATTAAATACATGAAATTCTTTATAGCTAAGTTAGGGCATCTCCAAACAACAAATTCAGTAGAGCAAATTTGATCCTGTAAGTCTAAAGCGTATACGACTCTATTAAACCAAGGGTTAAGCTTAGAAACTAGCAAATCAAGTTCTTTGACAGTAAATTTATTACTCCCTATTGAAATACCTTTTTCGATACTGTAGCTGCTCGTGACATCAAATACTGGAATACTATATAGCTTAAATATCATCTCACTATTTTTAGCTGGGTCGATAGAATCATTACTGACACTTGTAATATCACGCAAAGGTTTGACATTCCACTCTTCAGGAATTTCCCTGTTTAACATCTCGCTATAAGCCATCTTACCGCCAGATGATTTGTAAGGCTTGCCCTCTGCATTAGAAAAATCGAACTGCACAAACCAGTAGTCATAGAGCGTCTTTGCTATGGCTTCTAGCTCAGCATTAACTTGGTTGTTTGTTTTAATTTTTTTATCTATCACTATTAACTTATTTGCAATATCGCACTGCTCATCATATGTGATATTTCTAAGAGATATACTAGTTAGAATAGGCATAGTCAGAAACTTAGTTTGAGAGCCTTGTGCTTTTTCTCGCAAGCGCTTTAGCTCAAGCTTCAAAGCATAATAAATGAAATCAATATTATAGCCAGCTTTAGCAGTCAATATATAGGTTCTCTGATAAGCATTAAACTTACCTTCATATCTATTAACATGGAAATTACCACTAGCATTATTTCCTGCTACTAATACAACGTTATCATCAAAAGCATAATGGTCTATTTCATCTGGATACTCTGCACATGTGAAAAATGGATAAATACCACCTTCAACTGCCGCATTTGCATTCAATTTACCAGTTCTAATATGGCAAGCATCTTCTAAAGTTTTATTCATCAATTAATAACTCCGCCAGCTGCTCTTTTATTTCCACTTCTAACTCATGAGACTGCTTAAACAAGTTATCCAAATTATTAGTAAAACCCTGCATCTTTTCGGCAAACTGCTCAGCGGTAATATCAACATACTCAATTTTTACCTCAAAGTATTGCCCAGCACTTAAACTATAGCTTTTATTTTTAATATCTGTATAGCTAACAGCTACTGACAAATTATCGACTTGCTCTTTATTATTGAAGGTGCTGATAATTTGCTGTTCTTCGCTAGCAGACAGTACCGTCTTTTGAGTTTTACCCTCTTTAACTTTTTTACCTAGATTAGACGCGTCAACCAATACGACATCACCATCATTGCTATCATCGATAAACAGTATCGATACGCTTGTCCCTGTAGTGGCAAAAATATCTGATGGCATTGAGACCACACCAGCGAGCATTTTTTTATCTACTAGCTTCTGGCGAATCTTTTTATTAATGCCAGACTGAGCCGTGATAAAGCCAGTAGGTACGACTACCGATGCCTTGCCACCCTTTTTTAGCGAGGTAATAATATGCTGTAAAAAGAGCTGATAAATTGCCATGCTCTCTTTTTTCTTTTTGGGTATAGTTGGAATACCTGCAAAGAAGCGTTCTTTATTCTCTTTGCTATCTAGCGCATCTCGATAATCGCTAAAGTCCAGTTTGAATGGTGGGTTAGAGACAATGTAGTCAAACTTTTTAAGCTCTTCATCATCCTTATGGTATGGATGAAAAATAGTATTACCTTGAATTACGTTAGGAATAGAATGCACTAAGTTATTTAAAATCAAGTTTAAGCGTAATAGGTTCGATGACTTTTGTGAGATATCCTGCGTATAAATGGTACAGCGGTCTTCACCGATGGCATGAGCAACGTTCATCAATAACGTACCTGAACCTGCTGAAGGGTCGTAACAGGTGACATCCCTTACCGTACCACGCTCCGCTTGTGGCACCAGTATCTCAGCCATAATGCGAGCAACTGCATGTGGTGTGAAATACTCAGCATATTTACCTCCCGAGTTACTGTTATAGTCTTTAATTAAGTACTCAAAAATACCGGCATAAAAATCGAATTTTTGGTCAAAGATACGCTCAAAACTAAACTCGATCAGCTTATTGATAACCGCACGGCAAAAATCATCACGCTTAGACTCATCAGCGATGTATTGGCTGAGACGATCAAACAGAACAACCTTTGCACCACCATCTGTTTTTACCGCAAAAATATCGTTGTTCTTAATCGCGATATCAATCAGCGTGTCATCAAATAGCTTAGCAAAGTCAGGCGCGTTACTTTGGCTGAACAGATAGCTGATAAAGTGCTGAGGCTCCAAACGAGCAGTATCTGCGCTCATCTGTAGCTGTAGCATCTCATAGTCTTCATCACTCATATCACTAAGCGACTTTTCCCAGTTATCCGCCTTGGCGATATCTTCATCTATTTTTTTAGCTTCATAAGCAAATTTATCATTTAGAAACTTGTACAAGAATATCTGGGTAATGATTTTAAACTCGTTACCGTCATTACCTAGACCATAATTGGCACAAATACTTTTTAAACTATCGATTAATTCTTGGGTTTTCGCTTTAAATTCAAGCTCTACCATGGTCTTGCTCCAACGTTATATTCATTGATGTATTCTGAGACAACCAGCTTATTGATGTAGCGTGAGCTGTCAGGTTTTAATTTGATTTTGTGGTCTTTCATAAAACGTTTAATAACGATGGGCATCATCTGCCCCTCAAAGTAGCTTTCGTTATCGACGATCTGACTACTATTAAGTACCTTCTCATCCGCGTCGTTTTTTACAGCCATTAGTGCTTCATGTATGGTGCGTTCGGAGCTATTTATATCCGTCTGCTGAGACTCAGTTAACCGCTTATGTATTCGAGCATATTTAGCATCACCTTTGTATTTCTGCCGCATTTGCTCATTCGTACGGTTGAGCTCTTTTATGCGTTTATGAATTTTAGTGAGCTCTTCAATATTTGCATTCATCTGCTCTTGTGAGACTTCGCTAAGCTTTCTTTTTTTGAAGATACGCTCAAGCTCTTCTTTTAGGCTGACAAATTCAGGATCTTTCTGATCAAAATTGCTTGCCATCGCTTCACGGGTTTTACGTAGGGTACTTTTAAGTTCATCAGCTAGTACCAGCTCTTCTTCGCCTATTTTAGTAAACTTAAATATCACATCTTCTAAGGCTTGGTTAAGTAAATTACTCGTGCCTATACCCTGCTCTAGATTTTGCTTGGTGTTTAGTAAATCAAGATGATGACTGGTCTCACGGTAAAGAACGTTTAACTTATTGAAATCAAGTTCCTCTAAGAATTTATAGTCGCCTTGGAGCCGAACCAGATTATATAGACTTCTAGCATCAGCAAGCACTTTTTTAAGGCTCAGTACTGTTTCTCTATCTTGAATCTGGCTAATTTGATCGCTGAATACTTCCATGTTATCCGTCTCGTAAAGAAACAGCACATCCTTAACATGCTCGATTTCCTGCTGTATCTCTTCGTGCGATTTAAACAGGTGTGAGTAGCTTTCCATCTCATCACCAAACTCTGATTGCAGCTCTTCGAAATAGGCTTTGTTAGTCGCATCAAACTCTGCACTAATATCCGCAAAGTCAACTACATAGCCATACCTAAAGTCTTTATAGGTACGATTCACACGAGTGAGCGCTTGCAAAAGATTGTGTGCACGAACCATACGCCCAAGGTATAGCTTCTTTAAACGCTTGGCGTCAAAACCAGTCAGTAGCATGTTATACACAAATAAAAGGTCTATGTTTCCAGCCTTAAAGTCCTCTACCCAGTCCTTACGTTCTTCTTTAGTACCAACATCATGCAAAATCAATTGAGCAGATTTGACCTTTATTTCTTCATGACGAATCTCTGCTAAGGTTTTAACATTTGAATCCGACGCTTGATTGTTAGTAGCCGCTTCGTCTTGAGCATAGAGTTTATTAAACAGCTCAAACATATGCTTGGCTTGCGGTGCGCTATCACAAATAACCATGCCGCCGATGCTCGCATCATTTAGCGCCCCACGACTTTTTTCAAAATCTGACACAATATATTCAAGCATTGGCTCAACAAAGCAGGAATGAGCATATATATCCTCTCGCTTAACATCGCCTACCAGCACCTTAGCTTTAGCAAGTGCTTCTTGTAGGATCAGTTTATACTCGGTAGATATCTCCTCTCTTATCAGTCGCAGAGTATAACCATCAGCAATAGAGGCGTTGTAATAGTACTTATGGATATAATCGCCGAACAAGGCTCTTGAGTTGTAGTCCTCCCCCAATAGCGGCGTACCTGTCAAACCGATCTTAATGGCATTAGGATCTGATTCTTTTAGATTCGCTAAAAAACTACCTTTAGGGTTATAGCTACGATGCACTTCATCTAAAAAATATATTCGCTGGATATCGACGTTATAATCTTTAGTCGAAACAACGTCAGGATCATCTTTAAATTTGTGTATATTGACCACTGTGATCTCAGGTACACCTGCATCATTGTGAATGGCTTTGGTTGCCTTGATATCACGAGCAAAATCATCTCTGGAGTCAACGGTTCGAACTCTTAAACCACGTGCTGTAAACTCGCGCTGTGCCTGTTGTAGTAAGTCTAATCGATCAACGATGAAATAAAACTTAGGTGTTATTTGTTGCTTTTGGAAATAGTCTGTTAGGAAGCGTACGTTATAAAAAGCCAAAGCCGTTTTACCACTGCCTTGTGTATGCCAAATAATGCCTTTTCTAATGCCTTCATCGAGTTTGTTCCCAATCGCCTTAGTCGCAAATATCTGCGGATAACGCATGATGTGCTTTTCTAGTCCTTTAGTCTCATTCACGTAAACCAGCGCATAACGCAAAATAAATGCTAACCGCTCACGACTGAGTAAAGAGGTACAGATGCTATTGGTAGGACGTTCTGGCTGCTTATTGGTTTGAAACTCCGAACTATTTCGAATAACTTCTAAGTTATTATCCTTTAATACTCTAAGCTCATCAGCTTCAGTAATTGGTTTTAGTAATGCCGTATAGTTAAACGTTTCTTCTTCACGGAAATAGTTGAATATCGGTTTTTGGTAAGAAGAACTGGCGTAAAAGGCTCCACGTAATGGCTCAGGATCGCCATCCACATATTCCATATTGTTTGAAAAGATCATAAACTGCGTGATATTAACGAACCGTTTGAACTTAGGGTTCTCAAATCGTGTATTGATACGATTTCTCTCAGCAATAATACCTTCTCGATTATGTGGCTTTTTGACCTCTATAAACACTAATGGCATACCGTTAATGAGCAAGGTGATATCAGGACGAAATTCTTCATCACCGTTTTTGCAAGTCAGCTCCGTCACCACATGAAAGCTATTATTATTAAAGTTTTCAAAATCAATCAACTTCGTACCTGAACGCTCAGATAGCTTGTCAAAAAAGGCCTTCCCTAAATCTTCATTGTCTAAGAGCAACTTCACATCTTCGAATAGGCGTTTGACCTCATCGTCTTTAATACCCCCATTTATTCGCATCATGGCATCATGAAAAAGTTCAGGGAAAATGTTGGTATCGATATCCCATTTGGCATCTTTAAGCGATAAGTATTGATAACCTAGCTTCATCAAATGAAGAATTGTTGGAATTTTTACGCGGGAATCTTCATTGAAGCTCATGATGGATAGCTCACTTAATCAATAATAAAATGGTTGTAGTAGCAAATCTATAGATAAGAATCACTATACGTCAATCGGTGTCGTTAGTTTTTAGAGTTTTAGGCATCAGTATAGCAACACAAAGCATGAAATCGCATTGTGCGATTATTAATATATTAACGAGTGGTCAGATCAAATTTTTCTAATCTAAAGCTCAGGAATTTTCTATTATTTTAAACAGTCTTTGCAAAAGACTGTTATTTTTATTGGCAAGTCTGCTTTCTTACTTCAATGTTTACCTTCGATAACAAACAAGGTAGTATTAAGAAACAATTTTACTAATACTTGTTCCTTACTTAAAACTAATATTGAACAATACTTAAGGTTAATAAATGAAAGTTTTCCAAGCACTTCCAGCTATTGCGATTACATTGTTAATTTCAAGCACCTACTCCCATGCCAGTGATGAGCGTATACCTATAGATTATCTAAATAACTATCCATCTGAGTTACAAGCTGAATTTGATGAATTAAAAGAGATGTGTGAAAGCGCTCAATATGGAGATGCAGTTGACCTTCCATTAAGTGTTCAGCAAGGGTTCATTACGCGTTCTGACGTCACTGGTGACGGACTTGATGACTATATCGTACACACGGGAAAACTAGCATGCGAATATGGTGCATCCATATGGGGTAATTTTCCTTCTTTTAATATTTATCAGGGAATGCGCAATAATGACGCTACCCTTATATACAGTTCATATAGCTTTAATTCTGACGAAGAAATTTACCCCAGAGTCGTATCAAATGGTAAAGGTTTTTTTGATATTCAGTACATTGGCGCTGGAGGGGATTGTGGTCAAGAGGGTAATTATAGTTTTGCTGAAATGAAAGCTTGTGAAATCACCGAGCGTTGGAACAAAGATACGCAGGATATGGATGTTATATCTGCAAAGGTGTTAAGTTATAAGTAAGTCGTCAAGCTAACAGAGCTATACGAAGTATGAGTAGTCAAATTTCTTGATATCATAGCCAAGGGATTATTTGATTTGTTCGAAATAGTAGCAAGTGGTATTAAGAAGTATAAGCAGTGAGATATAAAATAATTCCAATAACCCAAACGCTTTTTTAGTGATAGTATATATTTGAGATTAAATAGTATTCTAGAAATATTTAGTTACAATTTATCAAAGGATAAATTCCGTTATTCGCTTTGCATCCGATACTTGAAAGGTGTTGGTCTATTAGTTGGTCTACGCCTTTCCTTTATAAATAAAAATACTTTAAAATCAATGACTTATAATAAAAGTGCGGCTTCCTCCTTCACCGCCAATCTTATTCTGCTTTATCAAAGCCTCTAGTTTTACACTCTATCCAAATTTCTTTAAAACATCTCCTAAGTGTTAAGCAATAACGCTTAACTTTATCTTGCCTGATTTTTCTAGTTATTCCTATTTAAACTTATTTACTAAACCCCGCCCGCGCCTTTACTGGACGCCTCGCTGTTTTTTCTCAGTATCCCAGCTGCTATTTTTTGAGTATCAGCCACTACTGTCATCGACATGAATGCCCTATCTTCATGAGCGCTGATGGGTCTTAAACAGCTCATCCGTCAATATCTTATAATCAAAATATTATATTTTACTAAAAATCTAAGTTAACGGTAGCTAGCTCAAGGATTATATCGTTGGTATTATAATTATCTTGCAGTTCATTAAACACAAGCAGTTTTCAGCTATGTCCAAAACCTTACTCACCCGTATACTCCTACTCATTGTCGGTATCATCATCACCATAGACTGCGCTGTATTGATGATTATTGGCAAGATTAACTTTGGCTCAGTAGTGCCATTTATTATTGGCGTAATTTTTGTCATTCATGGCATTTACTGGGAACGAATTCGCCGTTTCATCAGGCATCACCCTCTATTTAAGCGAGTATGGTATGGCTTATGGGGCTTATTTATCCTATGGCTTATCAGCTTTATGGTGTTTGTTTGGTCACTGCAGCAGCAGATTAAGCAGAGCAAACAACCTGCGCCTGCAGTGGCAGCGATTATTATACTAGGCTCCGGTACGGTGGCTGGTAAGCCCACGCCAACGCTTGCCAAGCGTTTGGATACCGCTGTACCCATTATCAATGCTCAGTCAAACGCGCTGGTAGTAACCAGTGGCGGGGTTGGTTTTCAGCGGACGCGTAGTGAGGCCGACATCATGGCGACTTATCTAAATGACGCGCATGACATCTCATTCGAGCGTATCTTACAAGAGGGCAAAAGCACCAGTACCGAGGAGAACTTACGCAATAGCCAAACCCTATTAGCAGCACATGATATCTCTAGCAGCGCCCCTATCGCTATCGTGACCAGTGATTTTCATACCATTCGGGCAGCAGCCATTGCAAGGCATCAAGGCTATCAACAGCCAATTACGGTGGCTAGCCCGACCCCTTTATCCATTCGTTATAATGCATGGTTTCGAGAATATTTTGCCTTTGCCAGTGGTTGGCTGTTGGGGGAGTATTAAAAAGCTCACAGCACTTCACAGCCCTTATAAGTAAGCCTTTAGTAATATAGCATTTATCAATGTATAACTGGCGTGCCTTGCGTGGTAAAGGCAAAGGCTTTATTGCTAAAGTTGCCTATCATCACCGCCTCAATGACTGGGGCGACGGTCTCATCAATACCTTCGACTTCAATGATGAAGTTAGCTCCAGAGCCGCCTTTGTCTTCTTCTTTTTCGACAATATAATTGAGCGTGCCCATTGCTGGTAGCTCGATAGGTTTATTCAGATATGATTTTACGAAAGCCCCACGGGTATCGTAGTAATCGATTTTATTGATATAAAGTGATTTTTTTAAGGTGGTATTACGCACACTCAAAGTCGCAGACAGCAAGACCTTACGATTGTCTCTATCGGTATAAATGTCAGAGTAAATCGGCACATAAAAGGTTTGCTGATAGCCAAGTTTACTATGATCAATTTTTGAGGTGATCTCCAGCTGTTTGATTGGGTCTTTTTGCCCTTCTGACAGCATGACATTCGGGTCTTGCGACGATTGATCACAGCCTGATAATAGTGCCGTCATGGCAAGCATTAGGATGGATATGTGACGCTTATTCATAACTTTCCCTTTTATAATGTCATAGCGCGGCTATTTAAATAACGCTTATGTCGTCATTAATAGGTAGACAATATACCCCTTATTTAGATTTAGCCCGCTACTGCACTTTTACCCCAACGCTACGCAAAAACTGGTTAATATGCTTGTTTGCGCCATAGATTATCAAGACATCTTTATCTTGTAGCACCTGCTCAGGCTCGGCCAATCCTTCGATACTTGGCTTACGTTGCGTACGTCCAAAGCTATCTTCATAATACTCATAGCGCATGGTACTAAGCAATCGAATATTGAATTTTTGCTCAAGCTGTAAGTCGTCGACGGTCTTTCCAATCAAGGCGTTTGGAATACTAAGCTCAACGATACTAAAATGATCGGTAAGCTCAAACGAATCTACAAAGTAGCGCAGTGACAAGCGTTTTGCCCAGCGGTCGGCGGCTTCTTTTTCGGGCAAAATAAGATCGTCCACACCGATGGCTTGCAGCACTTTTTGGTGCAATGGATTGATACTGCGGCTGATCAAGCGCCGTGCTTTTAAGGTCTTAAATAGCGCCGTTGCCATGACATTTGCGCCTTGGTCTTCGCCGATTGCGACCACGACGATATCGGTATCGATAATGGGTAAACCGGTGACGGTATACTCGTCGGTGGCATCCATACAGACGGTATGCGAGATGACTTCTTTATAAGCCTCGACTTTTTGCATACTGCTATCGATAGCAATTACTTCGTGACCTTGACTGGTCAACGCTATACCCAGCGACGAGCCAAAGTTCCCCAATCCTACGATGATATATTTCATATTGTCCTTTTTGTGCCTTAATAATAGTGCCACACTTGAGGTAATAGAACTTTAATTAACAAAATCTTAGTTAACAGGTTCAATTAGCAAGAAATCATTTAATAGCACTTAGTTAATAGCACTTAGTTAATAGCACTTAGTTAATAGCACTTAGTTAATAGCACTTAGTTAATAGCACTTAGTTAATAGTAATCTCTTCCGTGGGATAGCGATAGTTACGCTCGCGCATGTTTTTGAGTAAGGCGATAAACAGGGTTAACATGCCCACCCGTCCAACGAACATAATCACCGAAATCACCATTTTGCTAAAATCCGACAACTCGGTGGTCAAATTCAAACTCAAACCGACGGTGCTATAAGCAGAAAAGCACTCAAAAACCACTTTAATCAAATCCAGCTCAGGTTGATCATAACTGATGAGCGTCACCCCAGTCCCAATGACCAATAACGACAGCCACATGATAGAAAAGGCACGACGAATCGAAATCTCAGCGATTTCCCGTTTGAAGACTTCTACTCTCGTCTGCCCACGCGCCAAACTCAAGGTATTTAATAGCGCAATGGCAAAGGTGCTGGTTTTGATACCACCGCCCGTCGAGTTCGGTGACGCGCCAATCCACATCAAAAAAATCGTCAACATAATCGTCGGAAAGGCTAGGTCACCCATATCAATGCTATTAAACCCAGCGGTTCGCGGGGTGGCAGCGGTAAATATCCCTGTCACTAACTTGCCATAAAAACTGCCATGGTCAGCCAACACGCCATTATATTCAAACAACATGACCCCAATGAGTCCGACTAGCAACAGTGCACCCGTGGTAATCAGAGTGATTCGGCTATTGATATTGAGCAGCCACGGGCGATAAGCGTAGCGCTGATTGCGACAATATATCAGGCGCTGGGCACGATAGCGTAAATACCGCAGCACATTGACCACAATCACAAAGCCCATACCGCCAAAGATAAAGGTAATGCCAATAATCAGCTGCAGAGGATAATTAAAGCGCAGCGCGTCATCATATAAGCCCGCACTAAAAGTAGAAAATCCGGCATTACAAAAAGCCGAAACCGCATGGAAAATGGAAAAAAATAAGCGCTCGGATACGTCCATGCCGGGTAAATTGTAAATACTGGCGTAAATGAATGCCGCCGCCAACGCCTCAACAGCAAAGGTGACATATAAGATAGATTTGAGGGTTGCCACCACATTACCCGTACCGCGCATATAGGACATCTCACTGATGCTCAGCTGAGTCTCGTAGCTGACACCGCCCTTAAAGAAATAGCTAAAATATGTGACAAAGGTCAAAATCCCGAGACCGCCTATTTGGATCAGACCCATAATAATGACTTGGCCAAAGGTCGTGTAATAGGTCGCGGTGTCTACCACGATAAGCCCAGTAACACACACCGCACTGGTCGCAGTAAATAATGCATCGATAAATGATAAAGGCTGGGTCGTCGCGTTGGGCATCATTAATAGCAAAGCGCCAACCAGTACCACCGACAAAAAACTTAGAATAAAGAATTGGGCTGGGTTCAAAAAAGTACGGTCGAGATTGAAGTCGTGATCAGAGATTTCACGGATAAAGGTCACTAGTACCGCAACCTTAATCGCAACAAAGCCATCAACGGAAACCGCCAAGCCTGAGCGTATTAAATCGGTGAAATGCGCCACGAGTAAAATGACGATAGCGATACTGGTCAACAAGTCAAAGACAGCCACTTTGTTAATCGTTAGCGGTTTTTTGCTATAGAGGTAACGCCCTGCCGTGACGATAAAACCTAAAAAGATAATGAGCAAATAAAAGAGATGAAAAACATGCTGTAGCCAGTTCGGTAGCGTAAAACCACTATCGAGAAGCGCCACTGCGACCCCAATGATGCTAATAAAAATCGTAAAATTATTAAGTAATCGATAGCGTATGGCGGCGTGCATAGCCTGAGTCCATGAGAGGAATAACCACGATATTTATACTCCTTTTTTTGACTATTAACTAAAACTGATTTTAGAAAATCGTAACCAGTTATGAACGAATTATCGAAAGTGATTAAATGGACTGACCGTATTGATGACAATCTGATGACAAGTTGGCTACGGTCGAAATGAGATGCCATGATAAAGTACGGATTATTAAATAAAGGCTGCAGCACCCTGCATAACAATAATCACAAAGGACGACGCCATGGTACTGGACATCTTATTAACCATTCATTTTATATTACTCGTGCTGATATCCTTACGGATACTCTCGCGTCATGATTTGACCTCATCGGCTAGGCTAGCATGGATGGTGGTGCTGTTTATATTGCCTTATGTCGGCGTCGTGGTTTACTGGATGTTTGGTGAGATACATTTAGGGCGTAACTTTAACCGCCAGCATGAGCAAATTATTAATAAACTGCATACTCACAATCCTGAAGTGTTCGGTAGCGACGCGGCTTTAACGCAAGCGATAAAACCTGAGTATCAAGCAGCGTTTGCTTACTCTGCGAACGTCACAGGCTTTCATACTACCGTGGGCAATCATGCGGAACTAATGGCGGATGCGGCTGAAACCCACAAACGAATGCTAGCGGATTTTGAGGCGGCAACCGATCATATTCATGTGCTGTATTATATTTGGCTGATTGATGGCACAGGTATCGATATCGCCCAAGCGCTAATGCGCGCAGCACGGCGCGGTGTGACTTGTCGAGCGATGGTCGATGGCATGGGCTCACGCAAAATGGTGGGCTCAAAGATATGGCAAGAAATGAAAAATGCTGGCGTGCAAGTCAGCGTGGCTCTACCGATTAGCAATCTTATAAAGGTATTATTATTTAGCCGAATTGATCTGCGCAATCACCGAAAGATCACCGTGATCGATGGCAACATTGGCTACTCTGGTAGTCGCAACTGCGCAGATCCTGAGTTTCGCGTAAAGCCCAATTTTGCCCCGTGGGTCGACATCATGCTGCGCGTTGAAGGACCAGTAGTGGCACAGAACCAGATGCTTTTCGCCAGTGATTGGCTGATTGAAAACCCCGACACAGCGGTCGAAAGCTTTTGTTATCCTACCGCACAACCAGACTCATCAGCCTCTACAGGCTTCGCCGCACAAGTCTTTGCCGATGGTCCTACCCAACGCTCGGGCGCAACGCCACAATTTTTAGGCGCGCTTATTAGCCAAGCCCAGCAAACCCTGACCATCTCAACCCCTTACTTTGTCCCAGATTATTCCCTAATCAATGTCTTGTGCGCCACCGCCTATCGCGGCGTAAAGGTCACAATGATCTTCCCCAAACACAACGACTCCTTAGTAGTCGCTGCGACCAGCCGCAGTTATTATTGGCAATTACTAGAAGCAGGAGTAAAAATTTATGAGTACAAGCCGGGATTGCTACATGCGAAGACCTTGACCGTCGATGGCCAGCTAAGCTTAATTGGCTCGACCAACTTAGATTTGCGCAGCTTTGATTTAAATTATGAAAACAATATTGTCTTTAGCGATAGCGCCTTAACCACTGACATCATGGAACGCCAGTCTCAATATATCGCTGACTCTGATGAAGTGACACGCGAGGAGGTCGAAAACTGGCCGCTACCCTATAGAATTTGGCACAATATTGTTGCTACCATGGGGCCCATCTTATAAATAACGGTTGGATGCTAGAGTGTGTCCTCATTATTTATCAGCGCTATTTATCAGCGCTTTTTTGCAAAACATAGACCACAAATTTTGCTTCGGTACTAAATGCTTGTTGTTCAACCGCTGCCAGTAACGCTTGTCTTTTTTCGCTACGGGCACGGTAGGCATAAGGGGTCATGGTCAGCAAATCAGCCAAGTCAGACGCTGATAATGTCATTTTGGTACTGACGCGATGCGTCTCTATCAACGTAAAGTATGGCGCCAACTCCTGCAAAAACTTATCAGAATCATGCTCGCGCACGCTATCAAATAGTGCATCGCGCATCGTTGCCAAATGCCCGACATCGGGCTTGGCAATGATTAGGTAGCCCTTATCAATCAAGACTTCATTAAATGCCTCAGGCAAAATAGGGCTAAAAATACTGCTGATGCCCGTGACGCTATGAGTACGCAGTGGTAGATGTGCCGCACTGGTGACCAATGGGTAAATCACCGTCGTCTTTTCCGCTTCGTCTTTATGTTGTTGATACCACAGCTGACTGGCTGCTTTGCTCACTTTAGCCAATTCAACCAACGCGGGCTTGCTGATATCAGCCGCTATCAAAGTAGTGATACTATCTGAGCCCATCTGCACCATCGCCTGCGTGTAATAGCCTTCCCCGCAGCCGATATCCAACCAGTTGACAGGGTTTTTATCCTGAGCGTTTGCTGATGAAGTGATTGATGCAGTAATTGGCTCAGAGATGACCTCGTTTTGCGCTAATAATTGTTCCATTTGCTGACAGATCACTGTCTGTAGCGGCTCATAATGTCCAGCTGCTAAAAACCGCTTGCGCGCTTCAATAGATTGCTGACTGTCGCCCGGTGCTTTGGATTTTTTTTGTTGCACAGGCAGTAGATTGACATACCCTTGACGCGCCACATCAAACGGATGGGTGGTTTGCTTAGGGTTTAAACTACCATCACAGCGCCACGTATCGGCGGCAGGCTGCAGAGGTGACTGACAAAGGGGACAAATAAATAAGGACACAAGCATCTCAAGATCATCGCAATATGGCTGCCATTTTAACAAAAATTGCGCAGGTTAATGGATAAAAGAAGCAGTTAAAAAAAGGTCTAAGAAAAACAAAAAGCCACCTCAGTGATTGCTGAGATGACTTTTTTAATCACATAAATACTTATTTACTACAGCACCTAGGTTAATACTATTTTAGCGCAGCTTCAATGTCATCAAACCAAGTATGACCAATAAAATGGCGATAATCCAAAATCTAGCGACCACTTGTGTTTCTTTCCAGCCAATTTCTTCAAAATGATGATGCAATGGCGCCATCCGAAAGACACGTTTTTTGCGCAGTTTATAGGAGCCAACTTGCAGCATAACCGATAGTGCCTCGGCGACAAATAGACCACCCATAATGGCAAAAGCAATCTCTTGGCGGGTCATGACGGCAATCGTACCGAGCATCGCACCGAGGGCAAGTGCACCCACATCCCCCATAAAGACTTGCGCGGGATGCGCATTAAACCATAAGAAGCCAAGACCAGCACCAATCATCGAACCACAGACAATAATCACTTCAGAGTTATAGGCAATATAAGGGACATGCAAATAATCGGCAAAGCGTACGTCACCCGAGACATAAGCCATCGCGCCTAAACCAGCTGCAACTAATACAACGGGCAAAATCGCCAAACCATCTAAGCCATCGGTCAAGTTGACAGCATTGGAAGCGCCATTAATCACAAAATAGGTAAAGATAATAAAGCCAATACCAAAAGGTACGGCTGAAAACGGAATCATCCAATCCTTAAAAATGGGTATTAATAAATCCTGCATCTCGCGGGTGGTGGCGATGTCCGGTTGCAAGGTGGCGATATAATATAAAGACACACCGACGAACAATGCTCCCATCGACAACCAAAAGTATTTTTTGCGAGCAATCAAACCTTTGGGGTTTTTATATTTGATTTTGAGCCAATCATCAGCCCAGCCAACCGCGCCAAAGATAATCATCACGATCAGCAAAATCCACACATAAGGATTGTTAAGGCGTGCCCACAGTAAGGTCGATACCCCGATGGCGCTCAAAATCAATACCCCGCCCATGGTCGGTGTACCAGTCTTTGCCAAATGCGACTGCGGACCATCATTACGAATGGCCTGACCATACTTTAGTGCCCGTAGACGTCTGATGACCGGTCCGCCTAAAAACATACTAAATGCCAGTGCTGTGACGACCGCAAGTAACGCTCGTAGCGTCAACGAAGAAACCGCAGAAAACGGTGTATAATACTGGCCAAGCCAGCCAAACAACCAAACTAACACCGCCTACTCCTCTACTAGCGCATGAATAAGTGTTTCCATTTGCATGGAACGAGAGCCTTTGAACAACACCGTACAAGGCTCAGCCTGTTGCGCTTGCAAGTAAGACTGTAAATACTGCAGCAGACTCTCTTTATCAGCGAATGCATGCGCACTAATCTCAGAAATCTCTTGCGCCCCAGCCACAGTATAAGGCGCGTACTCACCAACACATAGCAGCACATTGATGCCTGTGGTTGCGATAGTACGACCCAAGCTTTGATGCTCGCTCACCGCCGCCTCACCCAATTCAGCAATATCTCCTAGCACCATCACCTGCGTACCAGTTTGCGCCGCCAATACCTTAGCAGCGGCGCGCACTGAATGTGGATTGGCATTATAAGTATCATCAATCAGGCGATGCATACCGAGCAGCTGACTGTTCAAGCGGCCTTTAGCGGGACGCGCATTCTCAAGTCCGATTACAATGTCATCGACGTCGATATTCAAGGCATGAGCACAAGCCGCCGCCGCCAAAGCATTATTGACGTTATGCTCCCCTGCTAGTGGCAAGCTAATATCATGGACTTGGTTGCCAATGTGTAGCTTAAACTCACTGCGCTCAGGCTCGACATCTAAGTGACTGGCGCTGACATCGGTATTACCAAAGCCAATGACATGTGAGGTATGCTTTTCAGCAATACGGCGTAATTGATTGGTAAAGTCATCTTTATCTGGAACGATCGCAAATTGTGCATCATTCAAGGTATGATAAATCTCTGCCTTGGTCTGGCAAATCCCTTCGCGGCTACCAAACTCACCCAGATGCGCCGTGCCGATGTTCAGAATACAAGCCACATCCGGACGGACAATCTCAGTGGTATAGGCAATCTCACCAATATGATTGGCGCCCAACTCTAAGATGGCATAGCGATGGTGATCGGATAATTCGAGCAGCATCATCGGTACACCCAAGTCGTTATTGAGATTGCCACGAGTGATGAGCGTCGGTGCTAATCTGCCGAAGATACTTCCAAGCATCTCTTTACAGGTGGTCTTACCACTAGAGCCAGTAATAGCAATGACGGTTAAATTTTGATGCTGTTGACGACGATACGCAGCCAATTGCCCTAGCGCTAAACGGGTATCGCTCACGACTAGCTGCGGGATATTGGTAGAGATTGGCCGTGAGACGATAGCAGCAACCGCACCTTGTTTCATAGCAGTAGCGATATAATCGTGACCGTCAAAATTGTCACCCTTTAAGGCCAAAAAGATATCACCGGATTTTATCGTGCGGGTATCAGTGGCAATGCGCGTGCTCGTAACATCATTGCTCGATCCTGCTTGTTCTTCACTTAGCTGTCCTGCATCTAGCTGCCAGTGACTATCAAGCGCCGCTGTTGCTGTAAGCAGATTACCTGCCTGCCAGACATACAGCCCTTGCGACTGTATGGTGTTATCGTTGTCGGCTGTCATAGTAGTGATTACCTTATATGATGATTACTTATTTTTTATAACTGCATGTTAAAACTTATAAATATTATTAAAAATTAGTGTTGCTAAACACTCAGACAGCACTTTTTTATACGCGGCCAGCATGCTCTAGGGCGTTTTGTAAAATAATACTGTCGTCAAAATCATAACGGACATTATTGATTTCTTGATAAGTCTCATGACCCTTGCCAGCGATGACCACAATATCATCGGCAGCCGCTTGATTGACGGCATATTCAATCGCTTTTTGCCGTGCTGGTTCGATATGGGTACGCTGATATTGCTCCGCACTCATACCTGCTTGCATATCTTGCAAAATCGCCTGTGGATCTTCAGTGCGAGGATTGTCTGCCGTTAGAATCACTTGATCCGCGCCTGCCAGCCCCGCTTGCGCCATCAATGGGCGCTTGCCAGCATCACGGTCGCCACCGCAGCCAAATACCGCCCATAATTGACCCTTACAATGGGTTTTAAGACTGGCTAATACCTGACTTAAGGCGTCGGGCGTATGCGCATAATCAACGATAAAACAACCATCATTAGATGGCACACGTTGCATACGACCTACGGCACCTTGTAGCTGTGGCACGACTGGCGCAATACGCTCCAAACTGATCTCTAAAGCTACGGCAGCTGCCATAGCCGCAAGCAAATTCGCCACGTTAAAACGTCCAAGTAATGGACTGACGATATCTAAATTATTAACGTTACCATCGCCAAAATCTGTACGCAGGCTAATCTCGACACCTTGTAAGCTGGGCTTAATTTTAGCAGCGACAAAGGTAGCCGTTTTTGTAGCATCCAAACTATAGGTCCAAACCGTCAATTCACTAGCATGGGCGGTATCCAGCATAATCTGCGCATGCTCATCGTCGATGTTGACAATGGCGTGAGTCAAATCTGGGAAGTGTGCTTTATCAAACAGTTTGGCTTTGGCTGCCGCGTACTCTGCCATATCGGCATGATAGTCTAAGTGGTCACGGCTAAGATTGGTATAAATTGCCACCGACACCGGCATGCCTTGCAAACGCTGCTGATCCAAACCATGTGAGCTGGCCTCTAACGCCAGTAGCTGTGCCCCTTCGCGACCCATTTGATATAGAAATTGCTGAACCGCTAAGGCATCGCCCGTGGTATGACTGGCTTGTACCAAAGTGCCAAGCCTACCATTACCTGCCGTACCCATGACGGCGCTGCTCATGCCAGTCAGCTGGGTTAATTGCGCCACCAGTTGACTGATGGTGGTTTTGCCATTGGTGCCCGTCACCGCCACCACTGCTGGTAATGTTACGGGCTGCTGATGCTGCAAACGCGCTTGAATTAAGTCACCCAAAAAGTCACGGATGTTGGGCGCGTATACGACGGGGCAAGGCAAGGAATCTAATTGCTGCTGCGCCGTAGCTTGAGCATTATCAATCAATTCAATATTAGCATGTGGCGGCACATTAGCCGTGGCAAGCAAGGCGATAGGATCGATTTCTGATAGGATAAAAGCCGCATTTTTAGCGGCTTGATAAAGGTAATCACGGCTTTTTTGGCAGTTTGGTGTATGGCTCTTTAGTAGTACAAACACGTCATTTGACGCTACCTGACGGCTGTCTAAACGAAACTGCTGAAACGGTAAATTGACAAGCGTAAGTCGTTGATTGGAGGCTGATTGGTTCGTTAATGTTTTATCTGCTGCTATTCTCATTGCTGATAATGCCTGCGCTAGATGATGACTATTACAATTGCTAGCATTTATAAGCTGTTGCAGGGTAACAGTGGCACTGGTCAGCGATGAGTTGAGCATGGTCATGAGCAAATCCTAATCGGTTAAAACAAATCAAATCATTAATAGCTGAATACGTAAATATCCATATCCATGCCTACTGGGCTTCAGTTTTTAAGGGTTTATCTAATGGCACATTATAGAGACGTAGCGCTTCTTTCATGACGTTATGGAATACGGGCGCCGCTGTCAGACCAGCATAATGCAGCCCTCGAGGGTCTTCTACTAAGATAACACCGACCAGTCTTGGGTTTGATGCTGGTGCCATGCCCGCAAAGACGTTGCGATACTGATCGGTATAATAACCACCTTTTGGGTTGATACGACGCGACGTCCCTGTTTTACCCGCCACTCGATAGCCATCAATCGCCGCTGCTTTGGCGGTACCACCCTCTTCGGTGACGCTCTCTAACATCTGGACAATAGACATGGCTTGTTCGTGCGCCATGATGCGTTTGCTTGGTTGTACTTTGTCGCTCTTAACCAAGGTTAGAGGATGCATGACTCCGCCTGCCGCTAATGCCGAATAAGCCTGCGCCACCTGCGCTACAGTCGCCTCCATACCATAACCATAACTGATCGTTGCACGACGCGAGGTCTCTTTTTCTTCCGGTGTAACCACAAGCCCACTGCCTTCCGCTGGGAACTGTAGCGGTGTCTTTGCACCGAAGCCAAATTGCTTTTGCATATTGGTAATGGCATCAGCGGGCAAAGATAAGGCTATCTTGGTCGAGGCCACGTTACTTGATTTTTGTAGGAGTGTGGCAAGATTGATGGTGCCCAAATTATTATGATCACGAATGGTATAGCCACGCACACGAATTGAGCCCGGATTGGTATCAATTAAAGTAGTCGGTGTGTATTTGCCCGAATTGAGAGCCGCAGCCACGGTAAATGGCTTCATGACTGAACCCGGCTCAAATACATCGAGGAGCGCACGGTTACGCTGGTTTTCACCAGTCATCTCATTCAGGTTATTGGAGTTAAATGATGGCCATGTCGATAGTGCCAACACTTCGCCAGTTTGTACATCGACGACCATACCAGTTGACCAGCGCGCTTTTTGCACACGTCCTACTTTCTCTAGTTCTTTATAGAGCAGATACTGTAGACGCGAATCAATGGTCAACGCCACATCTTTGCCAGGTATTTCTGGCTCAATCTGTTTAATCTCTTTTAGGCTGTTTTGTTTGGCGTCTTTGAGTACCAGTACTTTACCATCATCACCCGCCAGCTCTTTTTCGAATTGACGCTCTATGCCTGCCCGTCCTTCGTAACCACCTTCAGGATCGTTGGCATTTTGCCCCATAAAACCCAACAGCTGCGAGTTTGGTTGTGGCTGCGGATAATAACGCTGAAAGAAGTTTTTCTCATACACGCCGGGGAAGTCAAGCGAGCTGACACTTTCGGCTATTTCAGGCGTGACTTTGTTGAGTAGTGGCAAATAATGCGAGCCTGCGCCCGATGGCAGGGCGGCTTTTACCGCTTCTTCATCAGTCACATCAATACTGTCATCGACAGAAGTGACTTTCTTTAGCTCACTGACCGGAATGTTGGCGGCCGCTGCCAGCCGAGTCAGATCCATATTATCCAGACGTTTTTGCATACGCGCTTGTAACTGTGGACTATTCGGATTGGTAATTTTGATACGTTTAAGCTCATAGTATTCGCGCGAATAATCATGCGGACTAAAGGAGACAGTCGCAAGCGGCGCACTAACAGCTAAGGGTAAATTATTGCGATCGGTAATCATACCGCGATAGGATTTTTGCGTCCGTACGCTGGTGATAAGCTCGTCACCTTTATCTTGATAAAACTGTGCGTTAGCCACTTGGATATAGTAGGCACGCCCTATCAGTAGCGCCAACACCACAAGCGCCACGCCCCAAACGGTACGGAATCGGTTTTTGTCATACTCAAAGCCGCCACGAGAGGAGGCACCAGTAGCCTTATTAAATACAATTTTTTTACGGTTTTTAACACTGGTATACGCGCCTTGATCTTCATTCTTTTTGAGGCGACCAAAGAGCTTGGCTTTGCGATTGTCTGAAGATTTGCTGTCAGTTTGCCCAGATTTGGCAGCACTGGCTCGGCGTAATGGTTTGGTTACTTTACCACTGGCGGGTTTTTTGCTGGGGTTTTTTGCTGATGTTTTACCACCATTGGCGTTTGGCTTTTTATCACTCATTGTCCTGCCTCCGCAAGATTGGCGTCGCTCACGGGAGCATCGGTTTCGACAACGTCTGAATCATTGGCTCTAATCAGCTCTGCGCTAGTTGGCTGGGCTGGTGCCAATGCGACGGCCGCACCCGGCTGAATGATCAGCTTATCCTTAAGAGTGGGTGAAAACATACCAAGCTCGGCAACGGCGCGACTGGCAATTTGCGGTGTGGCACTAAAGGTTTGCTGTTCAATTAATAGGCGCTGGTGCTCAATTTGCAGTTTGCGTTCTTGTTTTTTCATGCCTTGCAAGGTTCTATAATCCTGATGATATTGCTGCACTTCCTCAGCCGTTTTGATACCGCTCCAGACGATGGCTGCTGCCAATAGCAACAACACCGCCACATAAATGCTGACCACATTAAAGCGGCGCACGAATAGCTCGCCAACATCAGTGGTATTGGCCATTGCGGCGCGACGGTTTGCAGGTTTGTCAGATATTGCCATGACGATCTCAAAAAAGTAAACTTCAAATATAAAAGAGCGGCGACTGTATAAGGGTTATGAAAATCTCATCCCTGATCAGTACCCTCAATAAAAATAAAATCAAACGCGCTGTGCAATGATAGCCGTAAAAACCCGCTATGATTGACCTTTACTCTACAAGCTATAATCAAAATATCCTAAAAATGCGATGCTATTGCTGATATCAATTTTTTGTCGCCTCTGTCTGCGCAGGCACAGCAAGCCAGAAAAATAGATATCAGCAGTGCGTGATGGTTCGATATTACTTTTTACTGACTATAACTGTCTTCTACTCTAAGCTGACAAAGAAAATAATAGCTAATGGTCATCGCTAAATTAGCGCAGACATAAACAAAAAACTAGCTGCTGAGCCTAGCAGATAATATTTACAGCTTTTTAACAGTTGCGTAAACATTAAGACATTTAGTCACATCCACTAAACAGCATACTAGGGTGTGTCCTGAATTCAACTGATAGCGATCTAAATGGGCTAAAAACGCTTTTACTGCTATAGCGTCTGTTGATACTC
Source organism: Psychrobacter sp. TB67 (assembly GCF_000511065.1). Classification (NCBI taxonomy): domain Bacteria; kingdom Pseudomonadati; phylum Pseudomonadota; class Gammaproteobacteria; order Moraxellales; family Moraxellaceae; genus Psychrobacter; species Psychrobacter sp. TB67. Next base: position 61,693 of record NZ_AYYA01000083.1, on the reverse strand, counting down.
AGTATCGGTACGAGTCGCCATGCGTAACCATGCGCTACGTGAGCGTGGATTTTGACTCACCTCATCTTTGCTAGGGCCCACGCGTTTTGGCTTGCTAAAATAACGCGGACGCTTAGGCGGCATCGGCAAATTCTCGTCTTCTGGATACTGCCCTTTACTATGACGCTGCAAAAATTGCTTAATGCGGCGATCCTCTAATGAATGAAAACTAATGACTGCCAGCTGCCCGCCTGACTTTAGAATCGGGATGCTTTGTGCTAAAAAATCATCGACATCGCCAAGCTCATTGTTAATGAAGATACGCATCGCCTGAAAGCTCTGCGTCGCTGGATGCTTACCACGCTGCCAGTTTGGATGCGCCACTTTTATCACTTCTGCCAGCTCAAGTGTGGACTCAAAACTGTCCATCTGCTTAATTGCACGTGCAATACGACGGCTGTGACGCTCTTCGCCAAACTCATAAAGCACATTGGCTAAGGTTTCATCATCGACTTTGGCAAGCCATTCAGCGACGGATTGACCACGACTGGTATCCATGCGCATATCGACCGCACCATCGCGCATAAAGCTAAAACCGCGACTACCATCATCAATTTGCGGTGAAGAAATGCCCAAATCTGCCATCAGACCATCGACCTCAGTGATACCCATAGCGGCTAAGCTGTCCGTCAAGGTCGCAAAGCTGTCATGCACCACTTTTACGCGACTATCGGTATTTGCTAGTTCGCGCGCCACACTAATGGCTGTTGGGTCTTTATCAAACACAATCAAGGTGGCATCGTCAGCCAGCTGGCTTAATAGCAAGCGGCTATGGCCACCACGGCCAAAGGTTGCATCGACGTAGATGCCGCTCATTCGTAAGCTGCTTTGGTTGTCACTGTTTTGTCCTGCGTCGCCGGTTTGCTTGGGCAGTGATTTGACACCCAACACCGCCGCGACCGCTTCTTGTAGCAGCACAGCATCGTGGACAAAACTTAATTCATCCGACACTTTATGGCCTTGACTAGAATCTTGCGCAGAAATGTCTTCCACAGAAGATCGGCTAACCACTGACTCAGCGCTATCGGTAGCAGCAGGACTGGCGTTAACATTTGGCTTTGGCTTAGATTTTGATAATGACACAAACAACTCAGTAGATGACGACCATCGTGGCCAGTAATAGTAAAAAATCGGATGAAAATAAACAAGTTATGACTTACCTAGCATTATTATCGCAAGGATACACTGGTAGTCAAGCGCTAGAAGGGCTTTTCATTAAAAATATCCCATCTCTCTGTTATACTAGCGCTATATTTTACGCTATTTTTCTACCTTGACGACTATTGTTTCATCCGTATTTTTTGTTCAAAGCTTTGATTAGCATTTTTCACTGCCCTATTCATTAACTACCCTATTCTGAGATTTTTATGATGCAACCATCGACTTCTACTAGCGGCACACGCCCTGTTCGTACCCGCATTGCACCCTCACCGACTGGCTTTCCTCATGTCGGCACTGCTTATATCGCCCTATTTAATTTAGCCTTCGCTAAAGCCCATGGCGGCGAATTTATTTTACGTATCGAAGACACCGACCAAACACGCTCAACGGAGCAATCTGAAAAAATGATTTTGGATGCGCTGCGTTGGGTCGGCCTTGACTGGGCGGAAGGTCCAGACATCGGCGGTCCGCACGCGCCTTATCGTCAGAGCGAGCGTAGCGATATTTACAAAAAACATGCTGAGCAGCTGATAGAAAACGATCATGCGTTCCGCTGCTTTTGTACCAGCGAAGAGCTAGATACCATGCGCGCTGAGCAAATGGCCAATGGCGAGACGCCACGCTATGACGGTCGCTGCGCACATTTAAGCTCTGAAAAGGCTCTTGGACTTGTTGCAGCAGGCATGCCTCACGTGATTCGTATGCGCGTGCCAAGCGAAGGCGTCTGTCAGGTACAAGACATGCTACGCGGCACCGTTGAGATTCCTTGGACGCAGGTCGATATGCAAGTGCTGCTAAAAACCGACGGTATGCCGACTTATCATTTAGCCAACGTTGTCGATGACCACTTGATGGATATCAGCCATGTACTACGTGGTGAGGAATGGCTGAACTCTGCACCGAAGCATCAGCTACTTTATGAGTATTTTGGTTGGGAGATGCCGGTGCTTTGCCATATGCCACTGCTGCGTAACCCAGATAAATCAAAATTGTCTAAGCGTAAAAACCCAACCTCTATCACCTATTATCGTGATGCTGGCGTACTACCTGAAGCTTTGCTGAATTACCTTGGACGTATGGGCTACTCCATGCCTGACGAAGCAGAAAAATTCACCTTGGACGAGATGATTGCCAGCTTTGATATTCAGCGTGTATCGCTTGGTGGCCCTATTTTCGACATTGAGAAACTTAATTGGGTCAATAGCGAATGGCTACGTGCACTTACTCCTGAAGAGCTAAAAAATAAAATACTCGACTGGGCAAGTAATAGCGATAAATTAACGGCTATCGCAGCAGCCATTCAGCCACGTATCGAACTACTGTCTGATGCAGTCAATTGGGGCGGCTTTTATTTCCAAAATCTCCCAGATATTAATGCCGAAAGCTTCACCCATAAGTCATTGACACCTGAGCAAATTATCGAGATGCTTCAGCTGTCATTATGGCAGCTAGAAGTCTTGCCAACGTGGTCAGAAGAAAATATCTACGCCACTTTAAAAGGGCTTGCGGCTCATCTCGATATTAAGATGCGTGACTTTATGGCACCGTTCTTTATCGCTATCGCTGGTAGCACCTCATCGACACCCGTCATGAACTCTATGGCGATTATCGGTGCTGATATGACGTTGACGCGCTTGCGTCATGCGGTTGATGTACTAGGCGGCTTGGGTAAAAAGAAGCTTAAAAAACTAGAGAAACAAGCGGCTGAGTTGCCAGACTTTTTGGCGGCTGAATAGTTTAGTTAGAACGTTCACTCTTGAAAAGCTACTTCAAATTTAGGCCCATAAGGGAAATCCTTTAAAAAGAATTTTCAATACTTCATTTAGATAGGACGCGAGTTTTGCAATAGCAAGGCTCGCGTTTCTATTTTGAGACTTGAATAAAGTTTATATTTAGAACAATATAAAGTTTTTTACATAATCTTTCGGTAGTAAGCGGTATTGAGTTACTCTCAAGCGAGCGTGACATCCCAGATGTCGATAATAATAAGCTAATTCATGAGCCTATCAAATAAATTCTCAGTATCAAGTTTTCTCATCATTGTGGTGTTATGCCTTCTGCAAGCTGGTTGTCTGCGCAAAGAAAGAGTAGACCCATGGAGCGAAGGTGAGCTGGTTACTTGGATGTTCAACGAGAATTTTATTGTCAAACTTGAACTAGGGCAAAGACGAGAGCACGTACCTCCTACTAAACTTTCCTATAATCCAGAAAATGAAATGTATCTTGGACAATTCCCTCTTGATTATCAGCCAAAAAAGTATGCGCTTTTAACTGAGTCAGAAGCAAAGCAAATACCCATTAAACGAAGAAGCTCGTTTGATGGCTTAGAGTTTAGTCTCATGCTAAATGGGTCAACTATCCAACCAACTGATAGAAGCGGTATGATAACGGGTAGCTTAGATCATCTTGATCAGGTAAAAGTCAACATAAAGGAAACTGATCGTGACTCCTCCTATCTGACCACCGAGCAAAACTATTTAAAATATTCACCGCTCGAAAATAGAAAGTATGACCCGACAATGTCGGATAAATACGGCATGCAATGTCATAAACTGGAATATCGCTATCAATGTTTCGGAGAATCTAATAACCCTAAAATATCTGGATTAGTGGTTGATATTTGGGATTCTGAACCTAAAGTGAGCGTCAGCTACTCTGAGCTTATTTATGGAGGAATTGAGTTATCATGGTATGTGCATAAGGATAATCTGCACCAGTGGAAGGAAATAGACGCTAATATATGGCGACTATTAGAGGCTTGGAATGTCTCACCTGTTATTAAAATCCAGCATCTTATAGATAATCCAAGAGAAGATTTGTCAAAGACTGATACACCAAAAGCCAAAACTGGTGAAATTTTTACGCTTGAAGTCACACCAAAACTGATTGTTAGTGTTAAAAAGGATGAAACCAACCCTTACAATCGAAAGTCGTCGGGGAATTTTTTGGGTCAATTTCCAATCGAATTCATACCTTCTAAGCCAGCTAAGAGCGACATTAAAGAGGTTAGAACTCCGACCTTGAATGACTCGCTTAAGTTTGTCCTCTTTCGTAATGGTCTCAAAGACCACTATATACGGTCAGGACCTTCACCCAATCGTGTAATGGTTAATGTAACAGACAGTGCAGGCATAACTAACCCTGTTTTTTTGTCAGCAAGAGCAAAAATCAATCATTTATTGAAACACGCTATTATCATAACAGACACGAAATTCGTTAAAAATAATTTGGAATGCTATCCGAAGGAACATGGGGATTTATCTTGTATTGGTCAGCCAAAAGACCCAATTTTATCTGAAGTATATTTGACTGCTGACCCTATTCATGATGGTGAATTATTTATTATACGCAGTCGTTCAAGTTCTAATAGATATAGCGGTATCATTGTAGAATGGTCTACTGTAACTGACTCTTATGAGGACTGGGAAGAGATAGAAGAAGCTATTTGGCATTTGCTTGATGAGATCAATGTAGCGCCTTTAGATAAGATTGAAGACAGTAGTAATCAAAACCCCACTATATTATTGGATAACAAGTAAACTGATTCAAAAATAACTAAAACCCACTGAAGACTGCCTCCTCTTTACGTTAGTATCAGCATTTAAAATTTAACTGGAATAAACATGGCCGTTAAAACCGTCACGATAGAAAGCAAAGATTATGTCTTTAACACCCTCAAAGAAGCACAGAAATATTATGATGCCATCGTAAAAGAGCTTTATGATGCAAAGCTTACCCTTACCAAAGGTCAAGACTTTGAAGATCTAAAGTGGATATATACGACTTACTCTGATTATAATAAATCAGCGCGATTAAATGAGTCTGAGATTATAGGCTTTAAAGGTATCAGCACAGTACAACAAAAAGGCGGGCAATATATCCCCACAGAATGTGCTGCTATTGTTTTTTTAGATGGCACCGAAGAAGAATTCTTTACCGATAAAGCCATTAAAGAGATTGCTAGTCAGCAAAATCCACGCTAATTTAGGCTTATTAAGTAGCTAAATCCGCTTTAAACGCTTTTTTTCGCATATTTATCGATTATTTTGAAAATAGCGGTTGACAAGACTGCTGCTGTTACCTAAAATACGCACACTCTTAGCGAGGGGCTATAGCTCAGTTGGTAGAGCACTTGCATGGCATGCAAGGGGTCAACGGTTCGACTCCGTTTAGCTCCACCATACTATTTACGACAAAGCTCAGTTTACTGAAACTTTAGAATGAATACTCGCTAGTAGGACGATATCAGCACCTAGGCAAGGCTTGCTCTATTAATAGATAAGCTCTCTGATATTGTGAAGTACCGTTGTAGCCATTTGGTTATGACACTCTATGCGTCCCCATCGTCTAGAGGCCTAGGACACCGCCCTTTCACGGCGGTAACGGGGGTTCGAATCCCCCTGGGGACGCCACTATACGGCGTCACTTATTAGCACTTTTTCTTAGTACCTTTAAGCATCAGGTAAGACTAATAAGCGAACAATAAAAAAGCCCAGTCATCATACGGCGACTGGGCTTTTTTACGTCTGTCGTTTTTATAATGGCTTGTTGCAACTTACTTCAAATATAGTCAATCCTATATAACTCAGATACGGTGTCAGTCTCGCTTAGCCTACTATTTGCAGTACTTTCACTCGTCTTCCTTGTATCCAAATTATATTGAACCGACTATACCATTCATCGCTTGAGCGTTTATCGGACAAACCTTTAGCCTGTCCGATAAAGCAGTTTACGACTTGACCAAGCCTTTTAATGACAAGTTTAATGATAAATAAGTGCCAAACAAGATCACGACTGAACCAATGATCGCGCCGATATCCAGTGCTTCGCCAAGCAAGATATAACCAAAAAATATCGCAAAAATAGGGATAACCAGCGTAATACTGGTCGCGCGCATCGGGCCGATATTTTTGATCAACTGGTTCATAAAGATGAGGGCAATGGCGGTCGAAAATACCCCGATACAGATCACCGATACCCAAGCTTGCAGGCTGATACTTGTGCCATAAGGGAATTTGTAGACGGCAATCGGCGTCATCACCACACTAGCGATAATGAGGGAGCCTGCCGTAATCGCAATCGGGGAGATATCCTGTAAATAATTTCTGGTGATATTTGCCCCTATCGCATAACCAACACTGGCAAATAGCGCATAACCCATCGGTAGCAACGCTGAGCCTAAATCCGTCCCCAAGCCCTGCCCCTGCTCACCAAATAAGTTCCCACTCATGAGGATAATCACCCCAACCAGACCAATGACCAATCCTAGCGTTTGCCGCTTGGTCAGTCTTTCTTTAAAGAACATACTGGCGATAAAGCCGCTCATCATTGGTACAGAGGCATTAAGCACCGCCAATACACCAGCGTTCACCGTCTGCGCTGAAAAGGAAAATAACACGAATGGAATGGCAGCCGAGAACAGCCCAACGATGGTTAGCACTTTGTAGCTTTCTTTGATACCTTTGCGGTTTTTCGCACTCATTAATATAAAAATAAGCATGGTCAGTCCAGCAAATACCACGCGCAGGCTGGCAAATGCCAACGAGCCAAACTCAGGGACACCCACCCGATAAAATATAAATGAGAGCGACCACATAAAGGAAAGCGCAAAGAAGGTAATAAGGTCGCGTCTGGTCATGGTGTACTCAATTTGGCTGGCTATTTATTTAGCGGTGTTAAATGGGTTGGCTAAGTCATAAAAAATATTGTGATCATAACGTTTTAATGGCTTCAGAGATGCTGTTTTTATGTGTTTTTGCAGGATAGATATCAAGAAATAGGCAAGACTTCTTGAGTTTTGGCAAGACGAAAATTTGAATGTAGCGCAGGTTTGTAATGATTGGGATAACTTGGTTTGAATGAGATTGGTTTGAACAAGATTGATTTTATGGATGTCCGGCGTGATAGGATTTGACGAAAGATGGGTGTTCTTGCTAATTCAACTTAAGCTCACTACTATCTACCCTATAAAAAACTTATAAAATATATAAACACTCTATAACATAGGGATATCTAGAGCCATCAAAGGGAGGTGCTTGTTGTGTTTGGTATTGAAAATTATCTAGGATTTATCGCTGCCGCCATTTTATTAAACCTAACACCTGGTTCGGATACCATGTACATCATTACTCGTAGTGTCTCACAAGGGCAAAAAGCTGGGTTTTATTCAGTACTAGGCGTGACTTCCGGTGCGTTGATTCATACTTTATTAGCGGCGCTAGGTCTATCAGTATTATTGGCCAATTCCCCAATAGCATTTATGATCGTCAAATATATTGGTGCCAGCTACTTGTGTTATTTAGGCTTTAAGATGCTAACAAGTAAACAAGCACCTTTGATAACGAATAACGTGCAAGACCACAAAAACATTGCAACTATGAAGCCTTTCAATTATTGGCAGATATACAAACAAGGGGTGCTCACCAATACCTTTAACCCCAAAGTGGCTTTGTTTTTTGTCGCTTTCTTTCCTCAGTTTATCGACCCCAGTTATGCTCATAGCATGTTGTCATTTTTGGTATTGGGGCTGACCTTTGCCACCACGGGTTTGATATGGTGCTCGTGTTTGACATTATTGGCGTCAAAGTTCAGCGAAAACCTAAGAAAAAACCCTGCCATTGAGTCTGTCTTGAACAAAATCAGCGGTGTCGTATTTATGGGACTGGGCGTTAAATTGTTGACTGACAAAGGTTAAGCAAGTTGGAATAAAGAGTAGAGGACATAAAGTATTTAAAGAGAATTGGAATGAGAACTTCAGATAATTCAATGAAATAAACTTCCCAATACTTACTTATTCCTTCTCACCCAATAAAAAAGCCCAGTCCCCTATATTAAGGAGACTGGGCTTTATATGATTCTAACTTTAATTAACCATTAAGCAGCGTCTTTACTCTCTGCTGCTAATTGGCGTAGTACATAGTGCAACACGCCGCCATGACGCACGTATTCGCGCTCTTTTGGCGTTTGTAGACCGACGTTAACCTCAAAGGTTTCAGTTGAACCATCAGCGCGAGTAGCAGTGACTTTGGCAGTTTTGCTCTCACCATTATCGAGACCACTAATGCTGATGACTTCTGAACCATCAAGCTTGTAAGTCTCAGCGTTTTCACCTTCTTTAAAGGTCAATGGCAACACGCCCATGCCCACTAGGTTCGAGCGGTGAATACGCTCAAATGAGCTGGTCAATACCGCTTTGACACCGAGCAAAATAGTACCTTTGGCTGCCCAATCACGGCTAGAACCAGAACCATACTCCGCGCCGCCAAGAACAACGAGCGGACGCTTGTCTTCTTTATACTTCATCGCGGCATCATAGATGGCCATTTCTTCACCATCTTGTAGCGTCGCGCTGTCGCCCTTGAAGTAATAAGTATAGCCGCCTTCCTTACCACCCATCATGGTATTTTTGATACGGATGTTGGCAAAGGTACCACGAGTCATGACCGCATCATTACCACGGCGTGAGCCATAGCTGTTGAAGTCCGCCTCCATCACACCGCGCTCTTGCAAGTACTTACCTGCTGGTGAGTCTGGATCGATATTACCTGCTGGCGAAATATGATCGGTGGTGATGGAATCACCAAACAGACCTAGGATACGCGCGCCTTCGATATCAGGGATACCTTCTGGCTCCATGGTCATACCATCAAAGAAAGGTGGGTTTTTAATATAGGTCGATCCTTCATCCCATGGATACAATTGGCTATCCGCTGAACTAATTGCGTTCCACGCTGCACTGCCGTCGAACACTTCGCCGTAGTTTTTGCGGAACATATCAGCATCGATATTGTTGGCAATCAGCTCGTTAATTTCTTCCGAAGTTGGCCAGATGTCTTTTAGGAATACATCATTGCCATCTTGATCCTGTCCGAGCGGATGAGTCGTCAAGTCAATATCAACAGTACCTGCCAATGCATAGGCAACGACCAATGGTGGTGAGGCTAAGTAACTGGCTTTGACATGCGAGTGAATACGACCTTCAAAGTTACGGTTACCAGACAGTACCGCTGCTGCGACTAAGTCGTTTTCTTCAATGCCTTTTTCGATCTCTTCTGATAATGGCCCTGAGTTACCGATACACGTGGTACACCCATAACCTACTAAATAGAAGCCCGTTTTTTCTAGCTCATCCATCAGATGAGTTTTCTCAAGATAGTCGGTGACCACTTTAGAACCCGGTGCAAGCGATGTCTTAACCCAAGGCTTGGCTTTAAGACCTTTGGCAGCAGCTTTTTTGGCCACTAGACCTGCACCAATCATTACTGCTGGATTGGAAGTATTGGTACAAGAAGTAATAGCAGCAATAACTACCGACCCGTCTCGTAACTTGTGTTGTTTGTCATTGATGCTGACATTTGAGAAGACATTGTTTGCTGGCGCATAACCTGCATTATCATCACTAGTATCAACTTCGATATTCGGCTCAGCCGCCAAGTGTTCAGCTTGCTCTTGCTCGCCGCCTTCTTGATCAAAGCGTACTTTACCTTCAACTTCCGACTTGCGATCTTTGGTCATTTTTTCTAGTGTTTCGCCAAACTTCTCATGCATATCAGACAAATTAATACGCTGCTGTGGCAAGTTTGGACCAGCAAGTGCTGGCTGTACTGACGATAGATCTAGTTCTAATTTGCTTGAATAAGTCGCCGCAGGTGTATCGGCATCGTGCCATAAGCCTTGCGCCTTAGCATATTTTTCGACCAGCTCAATCTGCTCTTCGTCGCGGCCTGATAGACGCAGATAATCAATCGCCATTTGGTCAATTGGGAAAATACCACAAGTTGCACCATATTCTGGTGACATATTGGCAATCGTCGCACGATCGGCAAGCGGCATGCTGTGCAGGCCTTCACCGTAGAATTCGACAAACTTACCAACCACACCATGGGCACGTAGCATTTCAACCACACGCAATACCAAATCCGTGGCGGTGACGCCTTCGGTCAATTTACCCGTCATCTCAAAACCAACGACTTGTGGAATCAACATCGATGATGGCTGTCCAAGCATGGCAGCCTCTGCTTCAATACCGCCCACGCCCCAACCAAGCACGCCAATACCATTAATCATGGTGGTATGACTGTCAGTACCAAACACCGTATCAGGATAGGCAGTAAGCTCACCGTTGACATCAGCGGCCATCACCACACGCGCTAAATACTCAAGGTTAACCTGATGGACAATACCGGTCGCTGGTGGTACGACGACAAAGTTTTCAAAGGCGTTACGACCCCAATGCAAGAACTCATAGCGCTCATTATTACGCTTAAATTCGATCTTTTCATTCAAATCTAGCGCATCTTCGCGGCCATAAGCATCGACTTGTACCGAGTGATCGACGACCAATTCACTGGGAATAAACGGGTTAATTTGCTCGGCTTTACCACCCAGCTCAACCACGGCATCACGCATAGCGGCCAAATCGACGACCGATGGCACGCCAGTGAAATCCTGCAAGACGACACGAGCAGGCATAAAGGCGATTTCTTTTGACGCCTCAGCACCTGCGTCCCAATTGGCGACAGCTTCGATGTGGTTTTTGCCCACAGACTGACCATCATCTTCGTTACGCAGTAGGTTTTCTAATACGACTTTCATGCAATATGGCAGCTTACTGATATTGCTATAGGTTTTGGTTAGCTCAGGCAGGCTGTAGTAGGTATGTTCCTTGCCATCGACCGACAAGGTGTCTTTTACGTTAAAGATATCACTCATGGTAGCTTCCTTATCTACTGGGTAGATTGTTATGAATTTATTGTTATAACTGGTGGCTAGATTAACTGTGAATTTATGAGCTTAAAGAAAAAAGGCTGATAAAATTTGCATCGACTGACCACTGGAATCAAAGAAAAAGATAAATAGTGTTTCCGTCGTTTATAACGAGTCCCCTTCACCATAACAAATTTCGAGCCCTTTGTTAACGCCTAGACGGTGTCAAATCGTGGCACAATCGTAAACGTAACAGCCGCTTAGCGGTTTATTAATAAGGTGTTCAATGATTTTTCACTTTTTCTTTTGACGGCGACCATGACGAAACACATAGTTATCTTCATAAAAGCTCATATCAGCATTTTCTGCCCAAAAATGTGGCACGCCCAAAATAGGCAAGGGAGCCAGCTGGCGCGGTGTGACATTATCTTGTGACAGCAATTTATCCATATATTGAGCAATTTTGCCATCTAGATAGACCATGCGTGCAGATAGCGGCAAGGCAAAAAAATCTTGCGGCACAAGGATGACGATACTGTGCGCACATAAAGGTTTGCGCGGTTTTATCAATTGCTCAAGCAGTGCATGACCAAAAACATAAACCGCAGCCCGAGACTGACTATTCAGTTGTTGTGGATTGTCCCACTGCGCGCGCGGCTCTATCAAACTTGCCTGCCAATCGAAATTAATCAAAGCCTCGCCAATACGCGGCTCAGACGTCACTAGTACCGCCCCATTTTCATCGAATACGGTGATGGTATCGCGGACACGACCTCGGCTAGCGCCAATCCCCTGCTGGGCAATCTCTACCATATGATAATAATTAAGCAGCGCTTTAGTCTTTGGAAAAGTCAGCCAAATACTGCCGTTAAATAAATCATGCAAGTTATCACGTGTCGGAATCTTACCACTAGTGCCAATAAAGCTTTCGTATGCTTCGCCTTCTGACAACGCCTCTTGTGAAACAAAGTTTAGCGCATGTGCTTGATTGTTTTGCGTGGACTTAGTGGTAGGTAATTGGCTTTGCAAATGCTCACTTTGCTGGTTTAACGCTTTGTTTAAAACCTTAGCGATCACGTCAGGCCGACTCTTTAGTTTAGCTTCATTAGAGCCCTCAACTTCATGAGAGCCTTCAGCATTGTTAAAGCCTTCAGCGTTTGCCCCACCGAGCTGAGCGATGGCGTTACTGATATAGTCCAACTGCTGCAAATGAGCCAGCCACGGCACTTGCCAATCAATCTCAGCAAAGCTTTTGTCAAGACTGCTGTCGCGTGTAGACAGGCTTGTAATAGGCGCTTCAGAAGAAGCTGTTGAATAAGGTTTGGCAGGTAAATCAGTGGCGGTCATGTTCACTATCTCTATTAGACGTAGGGCTTGTCTATGGTATCATAGAGCGCTTTTTTGCTGCTAGATAGGCGGCTCTAAACACCCTCCTTAGCGATATTTTATGGCAAATCTTTATGGCAAATTTTAATACCCACTTAAATGTCGCATTCATGGCCAGTGGTACGCTCAGCTTGACGGTTTATAAAGCGGGATTGATCGATGATTCAGGGTTTTTGATGTGCGTGGCGCTCGGTACCATCGGTGGGCTGTTGCCTGATTTGGATTCTGATAATTCGACACCGATTAAGCTGGGTTTTAATATTATCTCGTTTATATTCGCCTTTGGTCTGGTGATGCATTGGCGCAGTGAGCTGAGTTTACTGGCGCTCATTGCGCTATGGTTAGCTGGCTACGGCTTTATGCGTTATGTGGTTTTTACCGTTTTTACGAATATGACCGTGCATCGCGGTGTGATTCACTCCGTGCCTTATATGGCAATTTTGGGTTTGGGGCTGACTTATTTAAGCTACTACGTCTTGCACCTTCCACTGACGGCAAGCTGGTTTTACGGTTTATTTTTATTCGGTGGCGCGCTAGTGCATTTGACATTGGACGAGTTATATAGCGTCAATTTATCCGATATGAAAATGAAGCGCTCATCAGGTACAGCGATGAAGTTTTATCAGCCTAAAGATAAATGGTGGTATTTATTACTATATACACTGCTCGCCATGTTGGTCTATTTTGCCCCGCCGTTTGATGCGTTTTGGCAGCAGCTGCGTGACCCAGCACCATGGGCACAACTAAAAGTTGGCATATTGCCAGAACTAATAAAAAACATGCTGCGATAAAGATACGGTAAAGCAATAAAACCCAAGCAAAAATGAGAATAAAACATGCAACCTAATCTACACGTTTGCCCTTGCCAAATTCATCCATCATCAAGCGCTATCAGCTCACCACTACTGTATAAAGATTGCTGTCAGCCTTATCATGAGGCTGTTTATAATGATGCTCTTTATATTGGTGAGGTTGGCAAAGCAGATGGTATAAAAGCGGAGACAGCCGAACGTCTCATGCGCACGCGCTATAGTGCCTTTGTGTTGATTAAGCCAGACTATATCGTCAAGACTACGCTAACCGCGCAGCAAGGCTTGCTAGATATCAAGGCGATTGAGTCTTGGGCAAAAGAAACAGATTGGGCAGGATTAGAAATCGTACAGCACACGCCAAAGCTGGGTAAATGCCATTCGCAGGTTGAGTTTAAAGCCTATTTTAAGACGAATGAAGATTTGCAAGCACATCATGAGTTGTCTGCTTTTGTAAAAACAAAAAACAAAGCTGATAATGATGCGAGTTGGTATTTTTTAGATCCGACCGTTGCTATGTCTATCACACAGAAACAGCCGTGTATTTGCGGGTCAGGTGAAAAGTTTAAGAGGTGTTGTGGGGTGTACTTGAGTTAGAAACTAAATTAGTTTTCCTTCGTAAAGAGTATATAGCTTCTCAAGCTGCGGCAAGTGCTTGTCATTAGATAGCAATTCGATATCATTAACCTTAGCCGTAGCAAAATGAAATATATCAAACTGACGTTTATCAATATTTTTATTGACATTATTTTCGTTGGCAATAAATTTATCTAGTCGGTATAAGTCAGCAGCTAAATCTGCGACATCTTGACTTATATCTAAAGTGGTGAGCATGTTCATCACGTTAACATATCTTTTAACCTCGTCATCTCCTTTCTTCCATAAAAAGTATCTTAGAAACTCATAACGGATGAGTGGTGTGATGACTACTTCGACGTTATTTGAAGCTATTTCAGCACGTAAGGTCTTTAATTTTTGCAAAAGATTAGCGTCATTTTCGTCAACCTTACCCTCTAGTAAATAAATTAAATAATTGGCATCAAGCAATAGTTCTCTTTCACTCATCATTGCCCTGCCTCTAGTTGTTTAATTTTTTCATCTAATAAACTTATAAGCATCTGCTTTGCTTCTGCTTGCTGTGGCGCATTATCTCGCGCTAACTTAAGCTGATTAATATCAATATCAAAAGCATCTTTTAACAAGTCTATAAATGCGGCATTATTAGGATGATTTATCAGTTCCGTTTTTACTACGCCATCTGCTTTATCACGGTATAACTCATAAGCTTCACCATGTTGTAATTGGCTCAAAACAATTGCGGAGTGAGTAGTGATATAAAAGGTAGTATTAGGGAATAGACGTTTCAAGGTAGGAATAATAGTCGCTTGCCATTTGGTATGAAGATGGCTTTCTATTTCATCAATGAAGACCACCCCTTTGACATGAGCGATATTGGTTTCATTAGTGAAATAACTGTAACCTGCGATAATGGACTGCATGATTTTTAGTATTGAGGCAAAGCCACTAGATAATTCAGACAGCTCAGTTTTCTGTTCAGCTACCTTGATAAATACGCGATTGCTACCTGATATTTCAAGAAACTTACTATCAATTCGTTCGTCTACTTTGTTAAGTAAATTTAGCAGTGTGGTGATTTCAACTTCGCGATTATCTTCGGCAGTTTGGTAAGGGTTAGCAGATTGAGCACGCTGAATTATCCATTGGTTTAATAGTTCACCCATTCCTAAACTATGCATTTTTTTATTATTCAAAGTCGAAAAACTTTCATCAATATACTTTTTTAAACGTGTATCCCGAGTACCAATGTTCTTATTTACATCTATTTCTTCATAATCAATGGTTCCACGATTCAAAGCACCAATCATGACTACAGCTGAATTATGACTTTCGAAGCCCTTTAAGCTTTTATCAGAGATATGATTAAATATACGTCCATCAGAAATTATATTGTTAAATGCAAATAGTTCGTCACTCATAATATTGGCATAAAGGAGTCCGTTGGTAGTGAAGCATAGAGTAAACAAAGCCTCCAAACACTTCGTCTTGCCGATACCGTTCTCACCAATCAGACAATACACTCTTTGCTCAGGCTCAAAGCTAAGATGTACATCACCGACACCTACTAGCTGTTTTATTTGAATGTCATTGCCTAACATGGCTTCACCTAATTTTTATTAAACTATTAATTTCATAGTGGAACAACCAATTTAAAAATACAAGCCAACCATCCTAAACACTCGCCCCAACCGCCCGTGCCACTGCAATACCTTCATCAACGGTCAAAAATTTACGCTGACTTGGGCTGTCTTTATAAATGACATCACCATCTTGAAAGATTAAGCATTCATTAACTGCTAACTGCTGCCATTTCTCGTTTTCCGTCAATGGCACGGTCACTAAAATAGTGACTTTATCCTGATCAGTCGTCACATCACCAAAGTTAATGGCCAAATCATCATCCGCCAGTTTGGCTTCTCCAAAAGGTGCTTGGCGCGTGAGATAAAACAACAAACTACCCGCATACGCCATCTGCCATTTACCATTCGATATTAAGCAATTAAATAACCCATTGGCCGATAGATAGCGACATTGCGTGGTCAAAAAATTAAACAGTGTCTTGTCATCAGGACGCGATTTAAAGCTACTCTTTAGACGATTGACCAAATAGCAGAATGCCATTTCAGAATCAGTACTGCCTACTGGCTGACAATGCGCGGCATTGCCGTTGTCTTGTAAGCGCTGACAGCGTTTGATAAATTCGCTATTCATCTGTCCATTGTGCGCAAATACCCACTGCTCGCCCCAGACTTCACGGACGAATGGATGGGTATTTGCCAAACAGTTCTGCCCTTGCGTCGCTTTACGAATATGCGCAATGACGTTCATGGCTTTGATTGGATAGTTGTTAACCAAATCAGCGACTGGCGATAGATGACTTGGACGATTATCATGAAACAAACGCAGACCCGTTGAGTCATTTGCCGTCTCATCGTTAGCTTTGTCATTATTGCTGCATTCGCTACGCTCAAAAAACGCAATACCAAAGCCATCTTCATGACTGTCCGTCATCCCGCCGCGCTTGCGAAATCCTGCAAAGCTAAAGCCAATATCCGTTGGGGTATTACAGTTCATTCCTAAGAGTTGACACATTTACAGTTCACCGCCTTTATTGTTTGGTGTGGCATCTTTATCATCTTGCATGGTATGCAGATCCGTTTCTGGCCTGATGCCAAGCTCTGCATCGCTCATATTGGCGAGCAAGTCAGCTCTAGCACTACTGTCCGTATCGACATCCTCGAGGATACGCTGTGCTTGGGGCAAATCTGAATTTTCTACCCAGAGTACGATACCAGAATTCATACCAGGGATCGCACTGAGCGGTTGCAAGGACACGGTAATGCCATTGTTGCGCAGCAGATTGGCATGCAGCTCGCCTTGCATATTGGTATCGTAGCGTGCCAGTTTGTGCCAGTTATCAGCTTGATCGGTCATGGTAAATTCCTTTTAAACAGTTAAATGTCTTGTTAATACAGATGAATTTAATAGAAGTCAAAACCTGATGACCAGTTAATTTGATTTAGCGGATAAGCATCAATATGAAAACCGTTTGGATACTCTTTAAAACCAGGTTGTGATTTTAATTGGTTGATAGCTGCTTGCGCTTGTTGCTCAGTAGCAAATACGCCGATTAATTTAAAATCTTCGACATCGTTGTTTTTATCATCGTCTTTATAAAGCGCGTGTTCTAAAACAAACACCGTATTTTGCGCTTTTTCAACATGTGACCAATGATAAGCAGCAAGGCGTTTCATCAGGTCAGGGTTTTTGACCATGATATTATCGCCAGTACGCCCTTCGGTACGGTTGTAATGGATAACGTTTAAACGCAATAGCCAAAAAATAACCGCCGCTTTGGCCAGCATAACAGGCAACGCTCGTTTTTCATCTTCGCCAAGCTGACGTTTTGACTCATAGCCTTGCAAAAAAGCCACCATTTTACTGCGATCAAAATTCACCGACTCGCCTTGCTCAGCATCGCCCCACGTGGTACAAAAATCATTAATCGTAATGGCAATATCCATCACATAATGCTCGACGCTGACTTCGGTAAAGTCTAACAAGCCTGTGAGGCGCTCTTCACCTTTTTGGATATTATTTAACGATAAGTTCCACAGCGTATTATCAGCAAACATATCTAGATGACACAAGCCTTTTGGCAAGGTCGCAAGCGGTAATTCGCTATATGACTGCCAAATATCGCTCATCAGCTTGGCTTCGTCACCGGGCATAAACTGCATTTCACGGTCACGTACTTCTGACCATGGATACAAAGGTACGCCATATTCTTCCGCAGGCTGTAATACTTGCAGCGTCTCATGCAGCATGGCTAAGGCAGCACCGATTTCATGACACATCGCTTGCGTGGTTTGCTGTGGATGCGAGCCAGCCAAACAAGGTACTAAGGTAATGGCTTTATTGTCGTAATGGATAACATAGCGTTTATCACCACTATTTTTATCCCTGTCTAATCCTTCACCATCGATCAACGCTAATGGCGCAGCGACCGGCAATTTACCATCTAATTGATTAAGGATAACTGCCATTTTTTCGATATCTTCTGGTGGCCGCTCTTCAAATAAGGTAAATACATAAGAGTGCGCACCATCTACATCATCAGTCGTCTGAATAAACCAGTTAGAGTTCTTAATGCCTTGGGTAATCGGAATGGCGCGCGCAAACGAGACGCCAAAGCGTTGGCAAAAGGCGGCAAACTGATCATTGGTTAACTGGGTATAGACGGACATGACATCTCACTTTTGGCAATTAAATAAAAAGTTAAATAGGACAGATTTAAACAGCAATGGCGACAATTGTAGCGCGCTTGGGCAAACGATAGCGAAAAGCGTAATAATCTTGCGAAAATCTGCCTGATATGGCGGTGATTTTGCTAGACTAGCGCATTGAGAGAATTGATTATAAGGTGAAAGACCCTATGTTAGCAAAGCGTATCATTCCTTGTTTGGACGTTGATAATGGACGCGTGGTCAAAGGCGTGCAGTTTGTTGATATTAAAGACGCTGGCGACCCTGTTGAAGTCGCCAAGCGCTATAACGAACAAGGCGCTGACGAGATTACTTTTTTGGACATTACGGCCACCAATGACGAGCGCGACACCACCTATCATACCGTTGAACGTATGGCAGAAACCGTGTTTGTGCCATTAACGGTCGGCGGCGGTGTGCGTAAAATTGCGGATATTCGTAATTTACTCAATGCAGGCGCGGATAAAGTAGCAATTAATTCAGCAGCAGTATTTACCCCAGAGTTCGTCGGTGAAGCGGCGCAAAAATTTGGCAATCAATGTATTGTCGTGGCTATCGACGCCAAACGTGTCGCGGATATTGATGTTGATGGCATCATCATGCCGCGTTGGGAGATTTTTACCCATGGCGGTCGCAAGCCAACGGGCATCGATGCCGTCGCTTGGGCAAGTAAAATGGCTGAACTCGGCGCTGGCGAATTATTAGTGACGTCGATGGACGGTGACGGTACTAAAAAAGGCTATGATTTAGCTCTGATGCAACAAATTACCAGCCGCGTCAATGTGCCTGTCATTGCCTCAGGCGGCGTCGGCAACCTGCAACATTTAGCGGAAGGAGTATTACAAGGCGGGGTCGATGCTGTGCTTGCCGCCAGTATTTTTCACTTCGGTGAATATACGGTGCAAGAAGCAAAAGAATATATGGCAGCGCAAGGGATACAGATGCGCTTATAAGACGTTTGTAAAATGCAAATAAATTAGAAAAAATGTTATCATAGCGCTAACTGCTTATTATCATTTGGTTTTCGTTCATTTAACGCTCAATTCGTTTGCGTGATAACCAATCAAATAAGTGATACCATTCACAAAAATTAGAGTAGCAAGGAAAACGAGTGTAAGTACTACGTATTGTAGACTGAACAAGTTTGACACAGCCAATCGTACTTTTTGGGTTTGGTATTATTTGAATCTATCATTATATTTAGCTACTCCTACATTTTAATTAAAAGCCCATGAGGCGAAGGATGTTTTTATGTCGAATTTACAACAACAACGCAATGACGTGACCCATATCGATGGCAACCTGCATCAAAATGAAGGCGCTCGTATTGGTATCGTCGTCGGTCGTTTTAACGGTTTTGTCGTTGAATCATTGGTAGATGGCGCAATCGATGCCCTACTTCGCCATGGTGTATTGGGTAGCAATATTACCGTCATTCGTGTGCCTGGTGCATTTGAGTTGCCATTGGTTGCCCAACGCGCGGCTGAGTCAGATCGCTTTGACGCCATCATTGCGTTAGGCGCGATTATTCGCGGTAGCACGCCGCATTTTGACTTTGTGGCGAGTGAATCAGCCAAAGGCCTAAGCAGCGTTGCGATTGATTATAATATTCCTGTTGCCAACGGTGTATTGACGACTGACAGCATCGAGCAAGCGATTGAGCGTTCTGGCACGAAAGCCGGTAACAAAGGCTCAGAAGCCGCCATGGTCGTGCTAGAGATGATTGCAGTGCTATCACAGCTAGACATTGACGACGATAGCGATGACGCTTAATTAAACTCGTTACTTATTCATACTCATTAACATTTGAGTATTTTTAAGTCAGATTAAGCACCGTTGATTATTAATAAGCATTATTGTTGATTAAACTATTTAGGGCTATGGTTATTGCAATAGCCCTAAGTGTGCAGTGTAAATGTTCAACAGCAGTATCCAAAACTGTCTGGTAAATTTACCAGCCGACCACTACTTAACATTTTATTTTAAAACTTCTTATCTTAAAAACTAGGTATAGACCCCCTATGACTGACCAACTCAAGCGCGCTATCAGCGCTGCGAAAACCGCCCAAACCAATGATAGTCAAGCTGAAGCCACGCGTATTGCGAGCAGCAGTGCGGGTGATCAAACCTTCGACATGAGTGAGTCTTCTTACAAGACCAGTCACACCGCTATCCGTAAAGCGCGCCGCTTTGCGATGCAAGGTCTATACGAATGGCTCGTCACTGACCGCCGCTTCGATATTGATGGTAAGCTTGGCTGGAAGGCCAATGCGCCGCATGATATCGCTGCTCGTACGCGTGCGACCAATGCCATGCATACGGTACATATCGGCTATTACCATGAAATGATGCGCGATATTCCTGAGCAGATTGAGGCGTTAGATGCGCTTATTAGTCAGCATCTTGATCGTGAAATCGATAAATTGGATACCGTTGAACACGCTATTCTTTTGATTGGTGCTTATGAGCTGCAAAATCGTTTAGAAATCCCTTATAAAGTCGTGCTTGATGAAGCGATGAAGCTGAATAATCACTTTGGTGCCACTGACGCCCATAAACTGATTAACGCCGTCCTTGATAAAATGGCGGTTGAGCTACGTGCTGTCGAAGTAGAAGCAGATAGTAAAGCCAATCTACGCACCTCACAAAAAGCGGCTGCTAAACCTGCAGTAAAAACTGATAGCAATATAGAAAATAGTGCTGATACACAAAGTATTGAAGAAAAGTCAACTGCTTCAAACAAGCCACGTATCAGTGCCAATAATGCCACCGTCAAACGCAACAGCGCTAGTAAAGCCAGTGCGAATATTAGTGACTTTAAGGCAACTAAGAAAAATGCTGCTGAAAACACGGTTGAAAATGATACTGTTAAAACAGCGACTGCGGCAGAACCAATTGTTGAAGAAGGCATTGTTGAAGAAAGCATTGTTAAAAAAGATGTCGTCGTTGATGAACAGCCTGCAGAAGAAAAGGTAGCTGCTGACGCTGTCAATAACGACAGCAACGAAGAAAATACGGCCGTTGATATTGGTCTAATTGACTCTAATCTTGTTAGTCCTGATGGAACTGTTAGTCCTGACGAAACTGTTAGTTCTGATGAGATTGTTAGCCCTGATGCAAAAAGCCAAGACTAACCATGAACGAATTTGAGCTGATCGAGCGCATATTTTCCCAAATGCCACAGTCATTGTCCAGCATTGTCAAAAAAGGCAGTGTCGAAAAAGGCATTGGTGATGATGCCGCGGTGATGAGCTTGCCTGCAGGCGCGCGCTTGGTCAGTTGCATCGATACACTCGTCCAAGGTCGTCACTTTAGCGCTGATTGGCAACAAGTCAATGAACTGGCATTTGCCATCGGTTACAAGGCGGTTGCGGTTAACGTCTCAGACATTGCTGCGATGGGTGCAACCCCGCATAGCATTCTGCTAGCGTTGGCATTACCAGAACGCTTGGCAAATGAGCAATGGTTAATTGAATTTGCTAAAGGCTTGTTTCATGCCTGCCAATTATTCGGGGTTGCCCTTATTGGTGGTGATACCACGCGTAGTGATAGCTTAATATTAAGTGTCAGCGCACAAGGATTGCTTTATGCGGGCACGCCAGCTGTTTACCGCTCAGGGGCGAAAGTGGGCGATAAAATATACGTATCAGGGTCGCTCGGCGATGCCGCCTATGCCCTACAACATCCTGACAACGCTGAAGGCGTAGAGCTTGCGCATCGATTACACATGCCTACCCCGCGTATTGCGTTAGGGGCAGCCTTAGCAAAAATTGGTGCTACAGCGATGATAGATATCTCTGACGGTCTCTATCAAGACCTTAGCCATATCTGCCAGCAAAGCGGCGTTAGTATGCGCCTTAATCTAGAGCAGCTACCTACTAGCAAGCCATTAGCAAGCGTAGATTTATCTGAGCGCTTATTATGCCAGCTAACGGGTGGTGATGATTACGAATTGGCTTTTACTTTGCCTGCTGATATCGAACCTCGTGTTAATAACAACAGCAACACGCCAGTCACCTGTATCGGTGAGGTGACTGCGATGACAAATCATAAATACACAGACACATCTACCGCTTTACGTCCTGAGTTATTTTATCAAGGACAACTAGTCACCCCAACTCATTCCGCGCCATTTTCAACATGGCCCGACCTTACTGGTTACCAACATTTTGCAGGTTAATCCATGACCGATCAAGACCTCTCCAAGCCTGATATCCGTAAAGCCAATGACTGCCCACCGCTACCAGCAAATGCTAGCCTGCTTGATCGTGCGGTTTATTGGCTTGGTATTGGTTTAGGTAGTGGCTTGCCTCGCCGTGCGCCCGGTACTTGGGGGTCGGTGGGTGGTTTAATCGTCGCCATACCTCTAATGAGCTTAGGTTTTGTGCCATTTTTGATTATTACTATCCTATCCTGCCTCATTGGTATTTGGATATGTGGTCGTACCTCTGAGCTGATGCAAGGTCATGATGATCCGCATATCGTCTGGGACGAATGGGCTGGTATCTGGATTACTTTACTGCCATTTTCTTATATGAGTGTCTCTACTGCCAGTTATTGGCAAGATATCTCACAGAGCTTATCGGTCATTGCGCTTATCATCGCTTTTGTTTTGTTTCGCTTTTTTGACATTATTAAGCCACCACCAATTGGTTGGGCAGATAAGAAGGTCGCTGGCGGTCTCGGTATTATGCTTGATGATATTATTGCTGGCGTAATGGCGGCAGCGGTATGGATAATTGTGATGCTCAGTATGCTGTTATAGTCAATACTCTATAAGCAGATGCGTAATTAGGCTTTCTTATATTAATTGTTATGTAACTTTTTATATAACTTTAAGTTACAAAGCTTGCACGGCATTGCGTTTTTTCGTCTTAACATTTGCGTTATAATAATAGATTATATTTTGTTACATTTAACGAGCTACTATGACCTCTCCTCTTTCTGTCATTATCCTTGCTGCCGGTAAAGGTACGCGTATGCAGTCGGCTAAGCCAAAAGTGCTACAGACACTGGCTGGCAAATCATTGTTAAGCCACGTATTAGATACCTGTCATCAGCTGACGATGGATGAGACTATCATCGTCCATGGTTTTGGTGGCGAGCAAGTAAAATCAGAAATTACCAGCCAATATGCGCAGTCCTCAATTACTTGGGTCGCCCAGACTGAGCAATTAGGCACAGGGCATGCGGTCAAAGTAACTTTAGCTGACTTACCAGCAGAGGGACAGAGTCTCATTCTGTATGGTGATGTGCCATTGGTCAGCTGCCAGACGCTAGCGGCATTGAAGGCAGCTAACACTAGTGGCATGTCGATGCTGACGTTAACGGTTGATAATCCATTTGGCCTCGGTCGTATCAAACGTGATACAAACGGCAATATCGAAGCCATCGTCGAGCAAAAAGATGCCAGCGCTGATGAGCAGAATATCCAAGAGATTAATAGCGGTATCTATTGCGTTGACAATGCTCTACTGCATAAATATCTGCCCAAGCTCTCTAATGACAATGCGCAGCAAGAATATTATCTCACTGATATTGTCAAAATGGCCGTTGCTGATGGCATTACGATTGCCGCGATAGAGCCTGAACATACGTTTGAGATTGAAGGTGTCAATAACCGTCAACAGCTGGCCAGCTTGGAGCGCACATGGCAGGGTAAACTGGTTGCAGACTTACAAGAAGCGGGCGTCCAGTTTGCTGATCCGACGCGCGTTGATATTCGCGGTAGCTTGAGCGCAGGTCAAGATGTATTCGTCGATGTTGGCGTGGTGTTTGAGGGCGATTGTGTCTTGGGTGACAACGTTTATATCGAAGCGGGTTGTGTCATCAAAAACGCGAAAATTGGTAATGCCTGTCATATCAAACCTTATTGTGTGATTGATCATGCTGAGATTGGTGCAGGTGTCGATGTTGGTCCTTTTGCCCATTTGCGTCCAGAAACCGTATTGGCTGACAATAGCAAGGTCGGAAATTTTGTCGAAATCAAAAAATCGACGATCGGTCATGGCAGCAAAGTCAATCATTTAAGCTATGTTGGCGATGCCATGGTTGGTACAGGCGTCAATATTGGTGCTGGTGTCATTACTTGTAATTACGACGGCGCCAATAAATCGCAAACCATCATTGAAGACAATGCTTTTATCGGCTCTAACGCCAGCTTGGTCGCGCCAGTAACCATTGGTGATACCGCTACGGTTGCAGCAGGTTCAGTGATTACTAAAAATGTCGATAGTAAAGCATTAGCCTTTGGTCGCGCGCGCCAAACGCAAAAAGATGACTTCCAGCGACCGACTAAAAAATAACGGCAGCTTTGACAGTTAGTTCAATGAAGCTAGCTCTGAGCAAACTTAAGCAGTACGACAATGATTTGTGGTGCTGCTTATTTATATTTATAGATTAAACAAACATCATTACATATCGAAACATCATCAAAATCTAAACTATTGAAATATCGAAACATCAAAACATGAAACATCGAATTTAAGGAATCACTATGTGCGGAATAGTCGGGGCAGTTGCTGAGCGTAATATCGCTAATATCTTACTTGAAGGTCTTAAACGTTTAGAGTATCGCGGCTACGATTCCGCCGGTTTGACCGTCATTCGTGATGGCGAATTACACCGTGAGCGTCAAGTAGGCAAAGTACAAGCCTTGGTCGATGCCGTCGCAGTCAATCCAGAGTTTTTTGATGGTCATATTGGTATTGCGCATACACGTTGGGCCACGCATGGCGAGCCCGCCCAACGTAACGCCCATCCGCACGTATCCGGTAAAATTGCTGTTGTCCATAATGGTATCGTTGAGAACTACGCCGAGCTAAAAGAAGAGCTGATTGCTAAAGGCTATGAGTTCACCTCGCAAACCGATACCGAAGTCGTCGCTCATTTAATCAATGATATCTACAAAAGCACGCCTGATTTATTAGAAGCAGTTCGTGCGGTTATTCCTTTATTACATGGTGCTTTTGCCCTTGGTATTGTGCATATTGATTGCCCAAACGAGCTGATTACCGTCCGTTTGGGCTCGCCACTGGTCATCGGTGTGGGCATTGGTGAGAACTTTATCGCCTCCGACCAATTAGCGCTTTTACCCGTGACCAATCGCTTTATGTATTTAGAAGAAGGCGATATCGCCAAATTGACGCGTAGCAGCATTAAAGTTTATGCCGATGGTGTCGAGGTGAAACGTCAAATACATGAGATCGACGCCGCCCAGCATAATGCTGATAAAGGCGAGTTTAAGCATTATATGCTCAAAGAAATCTATGAGCAGCCAGATGCGGTCGCTCGTACGGTTGAGATGGCGTTAGATAGCGATGAGCCGTCTAAACTGCGCGATGACTTTTTACAGCGTCATGAAGCACAATTAAAAGGCATTAAACATGTCCAAGTCATCGCTTGTGGCACCAGTTATCACTCAGGTTTGGTGGCAAAATATTGGTTTGAGAGCCTAATTCGTGTGCCTTGTTCCGTTGAAGTCGCTAGTGAGTTCCGCTACCGTAATCCGGTCGTCGTTGATAACACACTGGTCATTTGTATTTCGCAATCTGGTGAAACGGCGGATACCTTATCAGCATTACGTGATATACAAAAGCACACGCCAGCAGGCTTAGTCAGCTTGGCCTTGTGTAATGTACCGACCTCATCTTTGGTACGTGAAACGGATATCTTTTTACCAACGCTTGCCGGCCCTGAGATTGGCGTTGCTTCTACCAAAGCATTCACGACTCAGCTAGCCGCTTTGATGCTACTGGTCTTAAAAGTAGGTGTCGTGCAGGAGCGTATGACTGGCGAAAAATTAACCACGCTGCTAGGTCAATTACAAGAACTACGTGGTCAACTGCATGCCAGCTTAAACCTCGACGCCCCTATCAAAGCCATGAGTGAACACTTTGAATATAAGAAAAGCTGCTTGTTTTTAGGTCGTGGCCTGCAGTTCCCAATTGCCTTAGAAGGCGCATTGAAGCTAAAAGAAATCTCTTACATTCATGCTGAAGGCTATGCAGCAGGTGAGCTGAAACACGGTCCATTGGCATTGGTCGATAAAGACATGCCTATTGTGGTGCTAGCGCCAAAAGACAGTATGTTTGATAAGCTAAAAGCCAACATGCAAGAAGTACATGCGCGTCACGGTGAGCTGTTTGTATTCGCCAGTGAAGAAAGCAAGATGGTCGCAGAAGATAGAATGCACGTGGTCTATGTGCCTGATGTTTGCGAGACGCTAGCCCCTATCGTATACAGTGTGCCCGTTCAGCTATTGTCCTATCATGTGGCAGTCATGCGTGGTACTGACGTCGATCAGCCACGTAACCTCGCAAAATCGGTGACGGTTGAGTAATTTTTTAATTTTCAGATGATTGATTTGTCATTCAGTAATTACCTATCATATCAAGTAATTACTTATCATACTGATTAATTACCTATCATACTATTGTGTGATGATTGATCCTTCGCTATCTCATATTAACGAGATCGCGAAGGATTTTTTTTGAGTTTTAGACTGGGGTCTATTGAACATTCAACCATGGCACTGACAGAGACTATTTCTGTTAGTATCGGGGCTGATGCTAAAATCGCCCCATACTGCGTTACAAGTCTAGCTAAGGTATTAACATTATCGTCGACTTGCGCCTTATATGGAACAATTTTAGCGATGAGCACTGCCTATTTGTGAATGTTCAACACGCCCTAACATCTAAAGTGTAATATCACAGAGAAAATGAAAAAAGTTATAGATGCGTTTTTGGTTAATGTTCTTTTGATGTTTTGATAAAAAACGACATAATCAACCCGCTAATCGCCAGTACAATACCCAAGATAAAGGCCGTTTGTACACCAGCGGTTAACGATGTGCTTGCCATAGAGGGATCTGATGGATTGGCAACATTTTTTAAGAAACTATTTTGCGAAGCCGACATTATTGTAATCGCCAAAGCGGTTCCGATAGAGCCAGAGACTTGTAGTAACGTATTGATCAAAGCAGTCCCATCTGTATACAGATTTTTGGGTAGTGCGTTCAAACCATGAGTTTGCAAAGGCATCATAACGAATGTCACGCCAATCATAAGACCTGAATGCAACAAGATTGCCATCAGAATAGAGGTCTCAGTGGTCACATTCGATAGCAGCCAGAGCATAATAAGCATAATGATAAAGCCCGGCGTAAACAGCCATTTGGCGCCATATATATCATAGACACGGCCTGCGACTGGCGAAAGAATGCCATTTATTGCGCCACCTGGCATCAATATAAGACCTGCAGTAAGCGCCGTTAACCCGAGTCCAATTTGTAGATACAAAGGCAGCAAAATCATGCTTGATAAAATAATCATAAATGTGGCGGACACACTCAATAAGGCTAAGGTGAACACTGGATATTTTAAAGTCCGCAGATCTAACATGGGCTTATCGAGTTTGAACTGTCTTGACGAAAATATGAGAAGAGAGATTAGAGCAATTATAATGGTACTAATGACCACTAAATTTCCCCAGCCTTTCTCTCCTGCGAGACTAAAGCCATAGACGATACCGCCAAAGCCAAGCGTCGATAAAAAGATGGAAAATACATCGATTTTGGGCTTGGTCAGCTCCGTAACATTCTGCATAAAAAGCAGTCCGTATATCAATGAAAAAACTAGAAACGGAATGAGCAGCCAAAGAATCCAATTCCAACTCAGTACTTCAATGATCAGTCCTGCCGTAGCGGGGCCTATAGCGGGTGCTGACATCATGACCAGCCCAACCAATCCCATAATCGTCCCTCTTTTATGAATAGGGAAAATAATCAAGATAGTGTTGAACATAAGCGGGATCAATAAACCGGTGCCGATTGCCTGAATGACACGGCCTAGGAGTAATACCTCAAACATAGGGGCGATACCAGAGACTAGCGCGCCAGCAATTGAAAATAGCAGTGAGGCCACAAATAACTGCCGAGTGCTAAACCATTGTATCAATAGCGCGGACACAGGAATGAGTATGCCCATCGTCAGTAAGTAGCCTGTGGTTATCCATTGTACTGTCGAGGAAACGACATTAAATTCAGTCATTAAATTACCAAGCGCCATATTTAAAGCCGTTTCGCTAAATAATCCGACGAATCCTGCGATTAGAAAGGCGATCAAAATGGGAATTGGTTTTATACCAGTTTGGTTTTGTTCAATTGCAAGGGTAGACATTAAAACTCTCTTCAGTTATTAACAGAATCAATTTTTGATACGCTAAGTAATTATTTCTCAACCAATTTTTTTATAAATAATGAGGGGATTTGTTCTGCTATCGCTTCAAGTGGCTTACCACTTTTCATCGTTAACGCTAATAAGATACCGCCTTCAGTCAACGCATGAAAAACAGTCGCTAAGCTTTTGGCTTGATCCTCTGGATAGCCTGCTTCAAGAAACTTCTCCGTATAGATAGATTGCCAACTCTTAAAAGTTGCTTCACACGCCAATCGAATCGGCTCACTTGTAGAATGTTTTTCTCCAGCAATGGTGCCAATCGGAGAGCCAATCGGATCACCACCCTCCCCAAATACCTTGGACAATTCATACACATAAGCTTGCAAGGCATCTATTAGATTAGAAGTCTTATTAAAAATATGCTTGATGTCTTCCATAACCAGTTTTTTGGTGTTATCAATCGCTGCAATTGCTAATTGTTCTTTGCCTTCTGGAAAGTAGTAATACAACGAACCCTTAGGGATGCCGCTCTCTTCAATAATGTCATTTAAGCCTACTCCGCAATATCCACGCACCTTAAACAGGCGTGATGCTGTCTCAATCAGCACATCTTTTGACTTCACTTTCTCATTCATTAACGAGATCCTTTTTAGAATTATAACAACCGGTCTATTAGTTGGGTATGGTAATGGTAGATTCACTATCTGTCAATGTCATAAGCATATGCCAAAGATGAATGCCACCCATACCCAAAAGGAGTTGAAAGTGGCTGACGAATTGCTCTGTAACTGCTTCACTGAGTCTTTAGCAGAAACAAAAAAAACACCCAACCAAGTTGAGTGTTTTCTATTTTTAGCTAAAGCAAGAGCGACTAGATGGGTTCAATAAGATTCATTTACACGATTAATTAGATATCGCTTTTTGAAGGTCAAAATCGATATGCTGCTGCGCTTAAACCAAGCCTTTATAAAGGAAATAAAACCCTACCACCGTTAATAATATCGCAAAACATTTTTTTAGTAATGCTGGTGATAGTATATGCGCGACTTTCGCACCTACTTTTGCGGTAAAAAAGCTCATAATACTAATGCCTAAAAAGGCATAAATATGGACGAAGCCAATGGTATTGGGCACATCGACTTGCTGCTGCATGCCAAAAATCATAAAGCCCAACGCACCAGCAATGGCAATCGGCAATCCACAGGCTGCTGATGTGCCAACGGCTTTTTGCATGACCACGCCATAACGCGTGAGATAAGGAACGGTTAAGCTGCCACCACCGATACCAAAAATGGCAGAAGCGACACCGATAACCCCGCCTGCTGCTAATTGCTTAGGCTTAGACGGCAGTTCTGGATTAACATCATTAGAATGACTAGCGACCTGCTTTTTACCCCCAAAAAACATTTTATAAGCGACCCAAAGTAAGAATACGCCAACGATAAGCTGGAGATATAGCCCAGATATTTGCCCTGCTATTCCTGCGCCCAAAAAGCAACCAAGCGCTAGACCTGGTGCGAGATTTTTAAAGACAGGCCACATGACCGCGCCCTTTTTATTATGCGCCATGAGCGAGCTAATAGAGGTGACAATGATGGTTGCTAGTGATGTCCCTAACGCCAAATGCATGATATTGTCAGGGCTGTAGCCCATTTGAGTAAAGACAATAAATAATAATGGTACGATGATGGTGCCACCGCCCACGCCAAATAGCCCTGCAGCAAAACCTGCCAGCGCCCCAATTATTAAAAAAATGAGTATTTCCACGGGATAGTTACTTCTCGGTTAAAGGATAGTTTTATAGTCGATGCTAAATAAAATAGATACGTTATCTTAAACGATTTCTATCTGACCTACTTGATGGTAAGCACGATTAAAATACACCAAACTTTCATCAGTGCCACCTTGTGATACGGCGTGCTTGATGGCGACTACACGACACATAAAGACGCTATGCGTGCCTACTTCTTGAATATGCTCAATCTCACAATCAAAACTGACCAGCGCATCCTCTAAAACAGGCGCACCTGTCGCTAATTGCGTCCAAGCGCCCTGTTTAAATCGTTCTTCCGAACTTAATTTTGAGGCAAAGGCATTAGATATTGGCTCATGCTGTGCGCCTAGTACATTGACACTCAAGGTTTTATTTTCAAGAAAGTGGGCATGTGAGCGAGAGGTCTGATTCATACAGACCAGCAAGGTAGGCGGTGTGTCTGTGACGCTACATACCGCAGATGCCGTAAACCCATGAATACCAGAGTTACCTTTTGTGGTAACCACATTAACGGCAGTCGTCAATAGCGACATGGCATCTCTAAAGTCGGTGGCTTCAATCATAATTTCAGTCCTAAATTTATCACAGATTATTTTTAAAACGCGCTCAGCTGTAGGCTGGGTTTTTGACCCAGCATTGTATTTTTAAAAATATAGAAGCTGAGTTAAAAACCCAGCCTACAATAATTAAATTTTATAGCTATAAGTTTGTTTAGTAATAACTGAGGCCATTCATGGGCTTAAACAAGCTAGGGCTTGTTAAGAAATGCTAAACGCTTAGCTCTTTGCGAATGATTGCCGCGCCCTCGCTCAACGCTTTCAACTTGCCGCGTGCTACCTCGCGAGGCAAAGGTGCCATGCCGCAATTGGTCGAGGGATAGAGCTTATCGGCATCGACGAATTGTAGAACTTTGCGTAGGGTATCTGCCACTTCTTCAGGGGTTTCAATAGTATTGGTTGCCACATCGATAGCACCGACCATTACTTTTTTACCGCGAATCAATTCAATCAAATCCATCGGCACGTGCGAGTTTTGGCACTCAAGCGAGACGATATCAATGCTTGACTGCTGCAATTTTGGAAACGCTTGCTCATATTGACGCCACTCTGAACCCAGTGTCTTTTTCCAATCATTATTGGCTTTGATACCATAGCCATAGCAAATATGCACCGCTGTTTCGCACTTTAGACCTTCGATAGCGCGCTCTAAAGTGGCGATACCCCAGTCGTTGACGTCATCAAAGAACACATTAAACGCAGGCTCATCGAATTGGATAATATCCACGCCAGCTGCCTCAAGCTCTCTCGCCTCTTGATTCAGAATTTTGGCAAACTCCCACGCCAATTTTTCACGGCTTTTATAATGGCCATCATACAGTGTATCAATCATCGTCATAGGCCCTGGCAGCGCCCATTTGATTGGCTGATCGGTTTGCGCCCGCAAAAACTTAGCGTCGTCTACAAACACTGGCTTTTGACGGCTCACCGCCCCAACGACTGACGGCACACTGGCCTCATAGCGATCACGGATCTTAACGGTTTTACGATTCTCAAAATCGACGCCATCTAGATGCTCAATGAAGGTAGTCACAAAATGCTGACGGGTCTGCTCGCCATCACTGACGATATCAATCCCAGCATGCTGCTGTTCTTGCAATGTCAAACGTAAGGCATCTTGTTTAGCTTCAAGCAGTTGCTCGCCTTCTAATGCCCAAGGTGACCAAATTTTCTCAGGTTCTGCCAACCAAGAAGGTTTCGGTAAGCTGCCAGCGGTTGAGGTTGGTAATAATAATTCCATATTGGTTACTCTTTTATATTTTAGTCTTTTAGTTTTTTATATGTCGGTTGATAAAGGTCTATTAAGCCGCGCGTTTTTTTACCGCTTCTTTTTGCACAGTCTCACTTGTCACTACATAGTTTGCCGCCCACTCATCAAGAATAGCCTGATATGGTTTAATGAACTCATCTTCGGTAAATTTGCCTTGCGTCACCGCCATCTGGCTGCGCTCCTCGCGGTCATAGACAATTTGAGTCAGTGAATAATCTTGGTATTTCAAACTTGGCTGATATACGTGACCAGCGGTTGAGTTGGCATTATAGATTTCAGGGCGGTAAATCTTTTGAAAAGTCTCCATGGTACTGATGGCACTGATTAGCTCAAGGTCGGTGTAATCACTCAGCAAATCGCCCGCGAAATAAAATGCTAAAGGCGCCACACTACCGGCAGGCATAAAGTAGCGCACTGTTAAGCCCATTTTATGGAAATAGTCATCGGTTAAGGAATACTCATCTTGCTTGTATTCAAGCCCTAGTACAGGATGCTGATTGCCAGTACGCTGATAGACTTTACTACTTGACACACTCAGACAAATCACAGGTTGTTTATCAAAGTTGGTTTGATAGGCCTCTGAGTTCAATAAGTGTTGAAACAGTTTGCCGTGCAAATCACCAAAATCGGCTGCTGGTGGCGATTTTGGGTTTTTCTCAAAATGTTCCGGCAGTACAATGCTAAAGTCATAATCGCGCACATAAGAGGAGAAGCTATTGCCAATCATACCGTCAATACGCTTGTTTTCTTTATGATCCACAATCGTTGTTTTTAAGGTCTCAATGACTGGGAATGTATGACCATTGCCTTCGATATCCAAGTCAGCAGAGATGATATCAACTTCAACGGAATAACGGTCGGCTGTTGGGTTATCCCAATGCGCGAGATCATTAAAACGGTTATTTATCATAGTCAGCGTTTTGCGTAAGTTCTCTTGACGTCTCTCGCCACGCGCCAAATTGGCAAAGTTAGTCGTCAGACGTGTGCTGTCTGCTGGCTGATAGTTTTCATCAAAACGAATGCTCGAGATGGAATATGTAAATTGTTTACTCATGATAATCTCCTACCCTAATCTCATTGACTGAGATAACACCAAATTTTTGTATGTGGTAATCATACCTAAATCAATACATGAATAAAAACGATACAATTTTAATATAAGATGAATATTATTCATGTTAGAAGAGTTGCCACACGATAGAAGAAAACTGATATCAGCAATATCGTCGCGTTTTTAGGATATTTTGACTATATGATGGATACGGCAGCCCTATCTAATGCAAGAGCTAAGTAGGCACCAATAAGGAAGATAGGAAGAGTCTGGCGATAAGTAATGACTCAATAAAAAAACCAAAACTCTATAAGTCTTGGTTTTTCTGCTTACCATGACAAATATACTTCACACGGTTACATAAAAAATCTGCTTCTAAGCCTAGAGCGTGTCCTCAATTCAAACGCTTGTATCTAAATGGACTAAAAATGGCTAAATTTTGCCAAACATTGTCAAATAGCTGATTAATATCTCGATATTATTTGCGCTACTTTCCTCTTTTGACGGCAATTTATCTTATTTTTATGACCATTTTTAAAATGAGGACACGCCCTAGAAATCTACTGCTTTGCCGCCTCAATCTGAATATCCAAATCAACTTTTTCAGTGATACCTAACAAGGTATATTTGCTAATGCCCCACTTGGTTCGATCAAGCGTCGTCTTAAAATCTCCACCGCACACGGATTTTTTTAGTATAAAGCTAAAATAGCAGTTGAATTTGGTTGCTGTTAACGTAATAGGGTTGGTCTTACCATGCATTGTCAGCATGCCATCAACTTTAGTGACCCCGGCGCTGCCTTTTTCATCTGCAAAATGCCACTTAGTAGACTTAAAAGAAGCCAATGGGAACTTTTCAATATCAAAGAAATCTGCACTTTTAAGAGTGTTATCAAATTCTTTGTTGCCAGTATTTAGACTGTTTAGCGGAATAACCAACGAGACATTGCCTAGCTTAGACTCTGGGTCGTACTCTACCTGACCCGTTATATTGTAAAAGCCACCTGTATTGGTAGAAGTACCAAAATGGTCAATCGCAAAGCGGGCATTGGCATGGGTTGGATCGATATTATAGGTGGTAGCTTGACTACTAGTGATACCTAAAGCAAGCAATAGAAGCGCTGCCAGAGGCTTACGATAAGATAAAACGACGGGTGGTAGTGAGAATCGACGCATAACGACATTCCTTTGTAGCGGTCTATGGTAGGTCAATCACGTCCGCTGTGATCAACAACTTTGTCCATATATAATGACGCTAAGACCCTATTTAAGCAATAAATATTGTCTTGCGCCATCATCATGTCATCATTCACGACCTATTAATGCCTTAAAATAGGGTATGCCCTAGACCTTTTCCTCCATCGTTGCCTGCTTTTCTTTGCCATGCGGCATTAGCCATTTAGCAAACCAGCCTGACAAATCATCCATCAAGGTATAAACCACTGGAATCACCACTAAGCTTAATAATGTGGAGGTTACCAGACCGCCAAGAACAGCAGCTGCCATCGGACGACGGAAAGTAGGATCCGCATCGCCCCAGCCAAACACCAATGGCAACATGCCAGCACCCATCGCAATAGTGGTCATAATGATAGGACGCGCGCGCTTATGACAGGCATCAATAATTGCCTCAAAACGTGCCATGCCACGACGCTGTGCAATCAGCGCATAATCGACCAGCAAGATAGAGTTCTTGGTAGCGATACCCATTAGCATGATAAAGCCAATCATCGATGGCATAGACAGACTACTATTGGTAATCACCAAGCCGACGAAGGCACCACCAATAGACAAAGGCAATGCCATCAGAATGGTGAAAGGTTGTAGCAGACGTCCAAATAACAGAATAAGCACGCCTAAGATACAGACCACACCGACAGACATAGCGATAATAAAGCCGCTGAATAACTCGGCCATGTTTTCTGCCTGACCTTGATCAATGACAGTAATTGACGATGGTAGTTGCTGCATCGTCGGTGTACTTTTGACCGCTTGCACCAAATCACCCAGCTCGCCACTGGCAGGCTGGACAGTAATCGTAATAGCGCGCTCTCTATCAAGCCTATTAATCTGAGCAGGTCCTGTGCCAAAGTTTAGCGACGCAACCTCACCGACCCGCACCCCTTGACCTGCAGGCTGGGTATTCGGCACATACAAACCCTCTAGTTGGCTGACATTTTGCTTGGCAATATCTGGCAAGCGCACCACGATAGGTATCTGCCGCGTGTCTAAGTTCAGCTTGGATAAACGCTGCTCATAGTCACCAACGGTCGCTATACGTAACGTGGTAGCGATATCTTGGGTGGTCACCCCTTTATCAGCCATCGCCAATCGGTTCGGCGTCACTGTCAGCTCCTGACGCGGCAAACTGCGGTCGCTGGTCACTGATCCAGCACTCGGTAACGCACGGATATCTGACATGATCTGCTGGACGGTCTGTTCTAATACTTCTGGATTAGTACTGGTTAAAGAAAAATTATATCCTGTCTCACCGCCGCTCGATAGACCGACCGTAAAACGAGCACCCGGTACTTCTGCCAACATATTACTAATTTTTCGTTCAATCTCTTGTTTAGAGATACGCTCTGCTCGCGGCGCTAGCACAATATCCAAGCCAGCGATGTTTTCTGCTTTACCCCCGCTTGAAGCGGAATCCATCTCCTGCTGCGCTTCCCCCACTGAGGTAAAGATATTGGTCACTTCAGGCATGGCTAAAATACGCGCGCTGGCCAGTGCGGCAACGCGCTCAGTATCCTCTAAGGCCACATCAGGCGTAAGCTCAATTGCCACACGCGTTTGGTTAATATCGTTATCGGGAATAAAAGACGTCGGTAGCAGTTTTACCAATGCCAGCGAGGCCACAAACAAGACCAAGGTTGCGCCCATCGTGAGCCAGCGATGTTGCAACGTCCATGAGACTATCTTGAGATACCACGTCATCATTTTGCTTTGTTTTTCGACGTACTTTTTTTCTGGTCGTAGGATATAGGCCGCCATCATGGGCGTGATCAAACGCGCCACCATTAATGAGGCAAAAATTGATAAGGCGGCCGTCCAACCAAACTGACGAAAGAACTGACCGACAATACCACCCATAAAAGCGGTGGGCAAAAATACTGCAATTAGAGTAAAAGTCGTGGCGACTACTGCCAACCCAATCTCATCGGCGGCTTCCATCGCCGCCTCATAAGGCGTCTTACCCATACGCAGATGGCGAATGATGTTTTCGACCTCAACGATGGCATCATCGACCAGTACGCCAATGACCAGTGACAGTGCTAACAGGGAGATAATATTGAGACTAAAGCCAAACAGATACATGCCTAAAAAAGTAGGAATGACGGATAGCGGCAACGCCACTGCCGCTACGATGGTGGCACGAATATTCTTTAAAAACAGGAATACCACCACCACGGCGAGCAAACCGCCTTCAATGAGCATACGTAGTGAGGCTTGATAGTCTTCTGCAATGGGAGTGGCCCGGTCATAGACTTTTTCAATATTGATATTGCCGACGTCTGCGGACAGCTTGGCAAGCTCTGCATCGACCAGCTCCATCACTTCAACTTCACTGGCGCCGCGTGAGCGCGTAATATTAAACGCCACCACCGTTTGTCCATCGAGTTTGGCAATAGAGCTTGGATCAGCCGCGCCATCAGTGATTTGTGCCATACGCCCAAGCGCTTGGGTGCCACCTGTTGGTACAGCTACTTGCAGATCATTCAGCTCACCTGCGCGCTCGACCGCACCCAACACCCGAATGGTTTGCGTGGTTGTGCCCACTTCCGCTTCACCACCTGAGCTGTCTTGTTGAATACCCGCTATTTGTTGCGACAGCTGAGTAATAGAATACTTTAGCCCACTCAAAGCGATAGGATCCGCCGCGACGGTAATCTCACGCTGTAAACCACCGATCCGGCTTACCGTACTGACGCCCGGAATGTCAGAGAGACGCTTGGTAACGGTATCATCCACGAACCAAGAGAGATCTTCTACATTCATGTTATCAGCAGCCACCGAATAGGTGACGACTGGGAATCCGGCAGTTGAGACCTTCGTAATGATAGGATCATTGGCCGCTGCTGGTAGGTCGCCCTGCACTTCACCGACCGCTGAACGCACATCGTCGACCGCTTCTTGGATATCTTTTTCTAAGACAAACTCAGTGACCATCGTGGCCGCCCCAGTTTGTAGCGTCGTCCGAATATGCTTGACACCTTCAATACTAGTGAGCTTATTTTCTATCTTTTTGGCAATATCGTTTTCGAGCTGCGACGGTGCGGCACCCGGCAAAGTCACCGTGACCACGACCGCTGGCAAATCAATATCTGGAAACTGCTGCACCTTCATTTGCATAAAGCCGTAGAGACCGCCCAAAGTCAGCAGCACAAACAGCAAAATAGCCACTAAAGGGTTTTTAATCGAGTAAGCTGATACGTTTAAACTCATGAGCGCGCCTGCGTAGCTGTGTTAGTAGCGGCTTTATTCGCGGTGGTAGCATCCGTTTGCTTGCCTGTTTTGTCATTGATTTGGTTCAGCCCATCAACGATACGCACTAAATCCCCATCATTTAAAAAGCTACCACCTTGCTTAACAATCTGACTGTCAGCCGCTAACGGCTCGGCGACTGCCACATTATCACCGAGGCGCTCGCCCAACGTCACTCTTTGTTGTTTGACACGGCCCATGGTTTTGCCGTCTTTCGTCGTAACGTTGGTGATTAGCATCACATAGTCATAGCCATCGTTGCTCACGATCGCACTATTGGGTACGGTTTGAGTGCTCGCACTACCTAACAAGAACTCGCCCGTTTGATACATGCCTGCCCGTACCTTTGAGTTAGCAGCGAGACTGGCGTAAATAGTAATTTGGCGGTTATCGTCGGCAGTTGGAGCAATACGGCTCACCTGCCCCATCACAGAATCGCCTCCCGGCAAACTAACGCGCACTGGGGTACCGACATTTACCTCACCGATAAGCTTTGGATCGATATCGGCGCGCCACTCTAAAATGCCACCTTTAATAATAGTAAATAATGGCTCGCCTCCAGCAACGCCTCCAGCAACGCCTCCAGCAACCATACCGACTTCCGCCATTTTTTCACTGATAACACCGCTGACTGGCGCGAGCACATTGGCGTTCTTCACACTCAAGCGTTGGGTACTAAGACGCGCTTTCGACGCTTGCAAGGCCGCCTCTGCCTGTAGCTTTGAGGTACGATAGCGATCCGCTTCTTGCCTACTAATGGCATCAATCTCAATCAGCGGTAGGACACGAGCGGCATCGGCAGTTGCATTGGCAAGCGTTGCTTCGGCTTCTGCCACATCGGCTTCTGCCTGCACGACTTGCTGCTCCATGGCATCGGTATCAAATATCGCCAGTACTTGACCTGCTTTTACCCGCTCGCCCTCTTCAACCAATACCCGCTCAATCGCAACACCATTGACTTTAGCGCTGACATTGGCGACGTCTTTGGCACTGATGGTACCGTCCGCACTCAAAGTATTGCCAATCGTA
The DNA here is from genome assembly GCF_000511065.1 of Psychrobacter sp. TB67. Classification (NCBI taxonomy): domain Bacteria; kingdom Pseudomonadati; phylum Pseudomonadota; class Gammaproteobacteria; order Moraxellales; family Moraxellaceae; genus Psychrobacter; species Psychrobacter sp. TB67. Next base: position 23,400 of record NZ_AYYA01000083.1, on the reverse strand, counting down.
TCTTGGCTTGGCATCACGGTTTCTACCGATAGCACAGACTGCTCCGTACTGGCATCGCTCGGATTTTTGCCATCGTTTTGTGTGCTTGCCGATGTTGGTGACCCATCGCTGAGCGCCTCATCACCAGCGCCCCAATATTTTCCGAGCAGGACACCAATGACCAGCACAATACCGAGCACTGGCAACAACCACAGCGGCATCTTTGACGAAGGTTTATTGCCTAGCGTGTCAGCTTGACGGTATGGTGGCAGCTCAGATTCAGGAGATAGTTTAGGGTTGGTTTCTTCAAGATCGCTCATGATAAGTCTCTATAAGTACGGGCAATAATAAAATTCAAAACAATTAGCATAGGTTGTTAAGCCTAGTCATAGCTATAAATGATAGTAATAATAAAAATGGCAGACAGTAGAGGCAGTCTCTAAGCTGATGTTTATTATTGCAATAATCTATAAAATAATTGAGGATAGCACAATCTAATCGTCATCTTGTTTTTTATATAGTCGGTTCAATTTGGAAATAGTACAAGGCAGCCGAGTGCAGATGTATAGGTCATACTTCAAACGAGGTCAACGCCGTAACATTTTTATAGTAATTTGACTATAAAACGAAGTAGCCACATAACACAACGCACACCCCTAAGAATGTGCGTTGTCATTAATCAAGTTCGAGCATCTATCACCAGTAAATTAGAAGCGATAGCCGACGCCAAGATAAGTAATGTATGGATCGATATCAAGGTTAGACTTGGCACGAATCAGTTTTTCGCCAGCTTCGTTTTTGACCGTAATAGTTGTGTCGCTATCGAGTTTTGCATAGGACAAAGAGCCGACGCCAAACCATCTGTCATTAAAGTCATAAGTCGCACCAAGAGTGAGGATAGGGGCAAAGGCGCTATCGGCCTCGACATCAACCTTCATCGCACTACTAGATTTTACATTTTCTAAAGCAGCGCCTGCTTTGCCATCTTTGATATTTTGGATTTGATCGCCAGCACGCTCCAAGTCTTGACGGATACCGTCATTCAAATCGATATCATTAAAGTAGGCATACATGACGCCTGCTACCACGTAAGGGCGGAATTTATTGACGCCAGATTGGCCAAATTGATACTGTATACCAGCTGCTGGTAGCCAAGCTCGCGCCGTTGATGCCACCCCATTGCCTTGCTCTAAGTCCGTAATCGGAATGTCTTTTTTAATCGCAAACTCTGGCAATACCGAGCCTATCCCACTAGCATTAACCTCACCAGTAAAGGGGGCGAAGACCTGACCCTTACCCATGATATCTACTTTTGGTGGTATGCCCGCTTTGAACTCTACTGACCAGTTGTCATCAAAATAATAGTTGAACAACAAACCTGCCGTATCGACATCATCAGATTCTAAACCAGTACCAGCACTGGTCCAGCTCTCTAAGCCATTAACGTTGACTGTGCCCGATGCACCCAACTCTCCTAGATCCGTATCAGCTGGCAAAATACCTAACAGCCCATTTACGGCTCTTAATGTGCCGGAATCTTGATCAGGGTCGATGACTTCTCGAACCGTTGAGATACGTACACTACCATTTTCTAACGTCCTGTTAGAAGCTATCAAAGCAACGACTATCGTATTATTTGGCCACTTTTCGTTCTAACTAAAACGCCAAAACAGCCACATACTAGCAAACCAGCACGGTCACAAGTAGTGATGCAGCAACATAAACTGCCATAGTAGTGAACATATATCAACCGAAATTATCGAACAAATAAGTCAATATTAGTTTATTAAGATATTTGAGCGCGAATATTTGAGCGCAAGCTATCGCAATACAGATAAACTATAAACAATTGATTATAATAATATTTTATATTCATAAATTGATATTAGCGAATAAATATAAACAGTAATAAAACATAACTTTATAAATTATTCGATAATAGTATGGTTGGCTCAAGATAATTCAGGTAAAAGGAAGACGAGTGAAAGTAAGACAAGTAGTAAACTTAATGAGTCTAATTTATATAGGATTGACTATACGGATAAAAAACCTGCTATGCATTGGTGTAACGGCTGGCTTCTGGCATCCAGCGATGGATAAGCTGACTGACATCTGCTTTACGTGCAGGATCAGCAATTAAGTGTTTGGCGAGGTGCTGGGCAATGGCAAATAATTGCTCATCACGAATCAGATCGGCCAAATAATAACCGACATTGCCCGTTTGACGTTTACCCAGCAGCTCACCCGGCCCGCGCAGCTCTAAGTCTTTTTGGGCAATGACAAAGCCATCGGTACTGTCGCGCAATACATTTAAGCGCTCCGTGCCTGTTTCTGACAACGGCTTTTGGTATAACAACACACAGTAGCTTTTGGTCGAACCACGCCCGACGCGTCCACGCAATTGATGTAGCTGTGACAACCCTAAACGTTCGGCATTTTCAATGACCATGAGCGACGCATTCGGCACATCGACGCCAACCTCGATGACCGTTGTGGCAATGAGCAGATCAAGATTTCCGGATTTGAATGCTTGCATGATGGCTTGTTTGTCAGCGGACTTCATCTTGCCATGGACGAGACCAATGCGAATATTTAAGCGCTCATTTAGGTCTTCATAAGTGGCTTCCGCCGCTTGCGCATCCAGCACACTAGATTCTTCTACTAATGAGCAGACCCAATAGGCCTGCCTGCCCGCCTCACAATTAATCGCAATACGCTCAATCACCTCATCGCGGCGATTACGGTCAATGGTCACTGTCGTAATTGGTGTACGACCGGGTGGCAACTCATCAATGATAGAGGTATCCATATCACCATAGACGCTCATCGCCAGCGTACGCGGAATGGGCGTTGCCGTCATAATCAGCTGATGCGGCGTGCTATTGGCTACGCCTTTATTGGTCAAGGCCATACGCTGCTCAACGCCAAAACGATGCTGCTCATCGATAATGACCAAGCCCAACTTGGCAAACTGTACTGTTTCTTGAAACAACGCATGAGTCCCAACCACTATTTGCACCGTATTCTCACTCACCGCCTCTAATGCTTCGCGGCGCTGCTTCGCGGTTTGTTTGCCAGCCAACCAGCCGACCCCAACACCTAAGGGTTCAAACCAGTTTTTAAAATTGACCAAATGCTGCTCTGCTAAAATCTCTGTGGGTGCCATAACCGCCACTTGCCAGCCACTGTCGAGCGCATAGCCTGCCGCACCTGCCGCGACCAACGTTTTACCAGCGCCCACATCGCCTTGTACCAGTCGCAACATCGGAATAGAAGTCGCCATATCAGCTGTGATGTCTTTCATCACCCGTTGCTGTGCGCCTGTTAAATCAAAGGGTAAAGCGGCAAACAACTTATCCGCAAGCGGGCTTTGAGCGGCACATTTAGGTGCTTTATGCTGATGTAATTGCTGACGTCGATATAACAAACTGAGTTGATGCGCGGTTAACTCTTCAATGATTAATCGCTGGCATGCCGCATGAGTACGAGCACTTAATTGAGTGAGCAGCTGATATTGCCGACCAGCATCGGTATAAGTGGGCGGCGTGTGCAATAACACTAAGGCTTCAAATATCGTCAGGTTATAGACATTACTATTGGCAATACTAGCAGCGGCTGTATGGGGTTCATTATTTGCACTATAAGTAGAAGGGCTGGTTTTATTGACACTATTATTAATCGAATTGTCAGGCACACTGCGGGCAAGCGTTGAAAAAATATCGTCCGGAAAATCATCTTCTACAATTGCTGATTTAGTAGGCTCAAAGGGCGCTAACGGTAAATCAGCGACCATGGCAAAATCCTCATTGGTAAACAGCGTCATCGGTAGACCTTGACTGCGCACAGTTTGTAGCGCCAACTTAATCAAAGTACGCAATTTATTCTGATGCAAGCCTTTGACACTAGGATAAATGGGCTGCAACCCAGTATTGGTCATGGCGCTGCTATCAGTAATGATTTGATACTCGGGATGATGCATCTGCTTACCATAACGGCTGACTTTTACTTCGCCGAACAATTGCAATTGCGTGCCCAAACTCATGGTCTGCGCCAGACCTCGATAGACTTTAAAAAACCGTAAAGATATCGTCCCAGTGTCATCATCTACAATCACGGTCATGCCACTGCGCTTGACATCGACGTGTACCACGCGCCCAGTGATTAACGCTGCTTGTCCATGCCCCACGTCTGCTATCGATACCAGTCGGCTACGGTCTTCATAATCTCGTGGCAGGTGCAGTAGCAAATCAAAGATTCGCACAATACTCAACTGTGCCAGTTGCTCGGCAACCTTGGAGCCAACACCTGCCAGCGCCGTCACTGGCATATCGAGTGCCGACATAGGCTGCTCAGATCTCCAATGCTCGGCTGACTGAGTTGAGGAAGGTGATGAGGCGTGACTAACCGATATGGGCATCAAAAATCCTAACGATATTGGTTTTACATTGCGTAAGTGCAAAATAGTTTATTAGGCACTCTGATACTACTTACGACCTATAAAAGCGATGATAATCAACTGGCTATAAAAATACTGAGTCAGACTCATTATAACTGACAATATGATTGATTATGCTAAGCTATTTAGTAATACTGCGTCTAGATGCTGTGATGCTTTGTGGAGACATACATCCAATCTATCCTTTATGGATTAGCAACTTTACCGATAAGAAACTTTATCGATAAATAGCTTGCTTGATAAATAAATGTCTCAAGAATTAAACGTATAAACAATCAACCAATGCCCTAACTTATGATGATTTTATAAGGTCTTTTTTATGTTTGCGCCCACTTTACTGCCTCAATCTTATCATCATTTGATATTCCTGCGTATCATTGTGCTTGCCATATTATCCCTAAGTATCAACGCTTGTAGCACGCTGACACCGCCACCAACATCAGTAGCACCCATAGCAGATGCACCAAAAGTTGCATTAGTATTGGGCGGCGGCGGTGCCAAAGGTTTTGCGCATGTTGGCGTAATTAAGGCGTTAGAAGCAAACGGCATCAAACCAACTTTGGTCGTTGGCACCAGTGTCGGCAGCTTGGTTGGTAGTCTATATGCCAGCGGTTACACGCCAGCACATCTTGAGCGCTTGGCATTGACCACCACTGATAGCGAATTGACGGACTTTACCTTATCCAACCAAGGCTTTATAGAAGGTATCAAACTCAAAAACTTTATTAATACCAAAGTTGGCGGACGCCCTATAGAGTCTTTTCCCATACACTTCGCTGCGGTCGCGGCTGAGAAGCACACACTAAAAAAAGCGGTCTTTAGCACGGGAGATGCTGGACTTGCCGTTCAAGCGTCTTGTAGCGTGCCCAATATTTTTATTGCCCCGCGTATTCCCGAAAAAGTTGGCAAAAAATATATTGATGGCGGTGTGGTCAGCTTAGTGCCTGTCGATAGCGCGCGTGATTTGGGGGCAGATATCATCATCGCTGTCGACGTGACAGTGCCTACTAGCAAAAAGAACGTAACGAACAATCTTTTACCTGCTATCACCTCATTGAGTGGCTTTTGGGCATTACTTGAAAACAATCTATCCTCTAATGTAGCAACTAATAGAACTTCCACCGTTGCTTATGCAGACGCCAAACACAGCGCATCGATACGCAATGAACGCGGGCGCGCTGACATCGTCATTACCCCTGATGTGGGTCATATTAGCTCATTAGATACCAGTCAACGTAGTGCCCTTATTACAGCTGGCGCGCAAGCCACCACACCGCAAATCACTGCGATTAAGCAATTAATTAAAGAAAAATCAAAGAGTAAATATGCGACTCTCTAACGATATATAATCAAAATACCCTAAAAACGCCACGGTATTGCTGATATCAATTTTTTGTCGTCTCTGTCTGCGCAGGTACATTACAGCAAAGAAAATTGATATCAGCAGTGCGTAATGTCTCGATATTATCTGCGCTATTTTCCTTGTATGACTGCAATTGACCTCACTTTTATCACCATTTTTAAAATGAGGACACGCCCTAGAATTTCAGCCATTAAAAAAGCACCGCAGTCATAAACCGTGGTGCTTTTTACTGTTAGCTAGATCAATTCTGCTTAAACAGACGGCATCAATTAATAAGCAAATTTATTTAACGCGGGCGCGATATTTCACTGCCACGGTGTCATTAAGGCCAACCCCTTCGATATCCCAGCGTACCGATTTATAGTATTTCAATGGGATTTCTTGCAGTTGGTTGTCTACTTTGCCACGTAGCGGCATACGGGCGAAAGTATTGCCATCGGTGCTACCATAGGGAAAGTCAGGAGAGACCGCGCGCAATAGTTCTACTTGCTCAGGGATACTCATGGTGACCGTCATTTTACGGACGCGATCAGCATTGGTATTGGTAAAATACCCTTGATACTCTAAGACATTGCCTGACTGCAAACGCGTATTGGCATTAACCGGCACCAAGACCTCTTGACCATTGGCATCAACACTAATCAGCGAGGCGGTAATTTTGCTATTAACGGCTTGCACGGTAGAGTTACCGCTATTGGTGCTTGCTTGATTGCTGTTGGACTGCACAGCAACTGAAGTATCGATCGCTTGCTCTGGGGTCGGCAGCATCGCTGATGCTTGGGTGACAGCCATAACACCGACAAGCGTACCGGCTATCACGTGAAACAAGCGGTGGCCGCTAAAAGCGCTAAAAGGATTGGCAAGATGGTTACTTTTTTTCATGACTTTCATTATCCCTAGTTAATGTATCGGTAAAACGTAGCTGGCAAAACTTGACTGTCTTGTTAATACTTTTTTAGTAATACTGTCTTGTTAATGCTTTTTTATCAGCACTGACTTCTGAATACTTTTTAATATAAAACTTATCGCTGCAACATTGCGTTTTAACGTCTTAAGTTTCTGACGATTTGAATAGATGAGACTTTATATAAGCAATGTATTTAATGGCTACCATCTCTGGCTATAGACCAGTCATCATCATATACACTGAGTACTAATAACGGTTATTTTTATTGATTATCTGCGTTAGCCGTCTGTAAAGCAATAGCGATTAGCATAGCAAAAAGCGTTTGTAGGTACACTAACCGCGTGTTGAGGTTGTGTATATCGTCAATCTACTATAAAGATTGATTAACGCTACTGAAATAAAAGATAGATCATAACGGCGTTTTTTGCTATGGTAATTCTTTAGCGACAGGTATCTTTTGTCACGCCCCTTTTCTTATTCTGACTACTATTGCTCCTATTATGACTACTAGCGCCATGCCACAGATTAATCCTGAATACGTTCATTGGTTCCGCAACTCTGCCCCCTACATTAATACCCATCGCGGTAAGACTTTCGTGATTATGTTTGGTGGTGAGGCGGTCAATCATTCGAATTTCAGCACGCTTATTCATGACTTTGCCTTGTTACATAGCTTGGGTATCAAGCTAGTCTTGGTACATGGAGCACGACCGCAGATCGAAAAGAACCTGCAAGGGACTGATATCACCTCGCCGTTGCATGAAGACATTCGAGTGACGCCGCGTGTGGCGATGCCTTCTATCTTACAAGCCGTTGGTGCCATCCGCTTACAGATAGAAGCACAGCTGTCGATGGGACTGGCCAACTCACCCATGTATGGCTCGCGCATCGATGCCGTTTCGGGCAATTTTGTCACTGCTCGTCCCTATGGCATTCGTAATGGTGTCGATTATCAGATGACCGGTGAAGTGCGCTCTATCGACGTTGAGGCGATTAAAAATAACCTACTCCACGATCATATTGTGATTTTAGGCTCAATGGGTTATTCGGCGACAGGTGAAGTCTTTAATTTACTCGCCGAAGATGTAGCATTGAGCGCTGCGGTGGCACTTGGCGCGGACAAGCTTATATTTTTGGGTGAAGAAGCCGGCATCAATGACGATGACCGCTTGCTACGCGAGATGATTCCAAACGAAGTCGATCGCTTCTTACGGGATCGGGACTTAAACTGTGAGATTAACTACTTCTTAAATTGCGCCAGTAACGCTTGTCGCCAAGGTGTCCATCGCACCCATATTATCTCTTACGCCAAAGATGGCGCGCTATTGGAAGAGCTATTCACCCGTGATGGCTCTGGTACGCTCATTAGCCACGACCCTTATGAAGAGATTCGCCGCGCAGATATCGACGATGTCGTGGGACTTATTGAGCTGTTATCGCCATTAGAAGAACAAGGCATCTTAGTCAGCCGCTCGCGCGAACGCTTAGAGCAAGAGATTGATCATTATAGTGTCATTGAGCGTGATGGTATGATTTTGGGCTGTGCAGCGCTCTATCCATTAGATGCGGATGCTGCAGAAGTGGCTTGTGTCGCGGTTCATCCTGAATATCGTAGCGGTAGCCGCGGTGCTGACTTGCTGGCATTTTTAGAGCAGCAAGCACGCAGCCATGGTCTGCATAAGTTATTTGTTCTGACGACTCGTACCGCGCATTGGTTCGTTGAGCAAGGCTTTGCGGAAGTTGAGGCAAGCGCTTTACCAGAAGCGCGCCGTAAAAAATATAATAACGGTCGTAACTCTAAAGTGTTCCAAAAAACGCTATAGCACCAAAATCTCTATAGTCAGCGCCTAGGTTAAGTCGTTAAAAGCTCACTTAATTACCGCACACGAAAAAGCCCTCATAATAGTTATGAGGGCTTTCTTATTTCTTATAACCACTATAGGTTAAAAGTCTAATAACGCATTATTTTACTTTTAACAGCTCAACCGTAAAGATCAATGTGCTGTTAGGCTCGATACCTGAGTTGCCCGCTTCGCCATAAGCGATGTCTGATGGGATATAAAACTCATATTTGCCGCCCTCTTTCATCAACTGTAGACCTTCGGTCCAGCCAGCGATGACTTGATTCAGTGGGAACTCAATTGGCTCACCACGCTCATAAGAGCTGTCAAATACCGTACCGTCAATCAATTTGCCTTCGTAGTTTACTTCGACCACGTCAGTTGCTTTTGGTGATTTACCAGTACCTGGGGTGATGACTTTATATTGTAAGCCAGAAGCCGTCTCTTTTACGCCTTCTTTTTTCGCGTTTGCCGCTAAGAATGCTTCACCAGCAGCTTTATTGTCAGTCGCTTTGCTTTCCATATCTTTGACAAACTTCGCTTCTTGCTCTTTTTGATAGGTCATCAATACTTCTTGCATTTGCTCTTGCGTCAATGCGGAATCATTGCCTTCATAACCATCACGGAAGCCTTTTTCAAAGGTATCAAGATTTAGATCACCGACCGCTTCTTTGTTACCTTCAGCCATCATATAGCCCAAGCTATAACCTACTTTTTCATTGGCTGGGCTTTTTTCAGTGACTGAAACGCTTTGGGTAGAAGTTTCTTGATTACCATTATTAGTACTACAACCGGTAACTAATAACATAGCACTAGCAAGTGCACTAACGCTTAAAGTGGTGATTTTTTTCATATATTACTCTCAAATTGTAAGAATAGTGGCGAGATGTCACATATTTCTATAATAACAAATCTTAGTTTTAGGAGCCACGGTTAGGATAAAATTATCGGGCTAATGTACAGTCTGTGTTAAAATTTATCATAAAAATAACAAGTTATCACACAAATATAGTAACAGGTTAAGCTTTCTGTCTTTAAATCTATCAATACATCAGCTAAGCTAAATTAGTTAAGGTGATAAGTAACTGAACGTAAGTTTTACTAATATATGTTTAGGTATCGGTAGCAGCGCTGCGCAGTACAAATGTATCATCAGCGCAAGCCTATGTTTACCATAATAGTATTACTGATTCAGTCATTATAATATCCCTGTATAACTTAAATTAAAAATACTATTTATAATTACCATCTATATGGTTTTGCTGAATAATAACGGTGCTGGGTACATGACAATTGTGCCAGCTATTCTTGTTATTTTGTGGCTCATGTATGATGATTAAAGGAGGATAAGATGAATCCAATGTTTACATCTTTTAACGGTTATCTTGGTGGGCCCATCGGCTCTATCATTGGCGCGATTTTGATATTTATTATTGGCTGGCTCGTGGCACTAGGTATCGCGGCGTTGGTACGTGGTGTGTTGTCTAAAGTGAACCTTAACCAACGCATGAACTCTTCCACTGGTAAAACCTACGATCTAGAGGGTATTATCTCTAAGATTGTTTTTTGGTTTATCTTTATCATCGCAATTTCAGGGGCTCTTAGCCAATTGAACTTGAACTCTATTTCGGCACCATTTGCAAACATGGTCAACCAAGTATTGGCCTTTATCCCTAACCTTATCGGTGCTATCGCCCTTGGTGTGATTGGTTGGGTAGTGGCAACTGTTGCCCGCACAGCGATCAATGCTGCATTGGCCAAAACATCAATGGATGAGCGTTTAAGTGCACAAGCTGGCGTCAAACCAATGAGCAGCACAATTGCTGATATGGTTTATTGGTTCATCTTATTGGTTGTTCTAACCATGGTATTGGGTCAATTAGAGCTTGATGGTCTATTTGCACCATTGACTAATATGGTTGATAAAATCTTCAGCTTTATTCCGAACATCTTAATTGCTGGTGTTGTGTTTGTCGTTGGTTATATCATTGCTAAAGTAGTACGCGGCATTGTGACCAACCTTGTTTCTACTTTTGATGTGCAAAAACTGGCAACAAAAGCAGGTTTAAGCGAACAAAACAGCCTACCTAATATTGCGGGTTCATTAGCCTTTTTAGTTGTGATTATCCCAACGATTATCGCAGCATTAAATGCGTTAAAAATCGAAGTGATTGCTCGTCCTGCGACGAACATGCTGAACAAAATCATGGAAGCGTTGCCAAATATCTTTATGGCAGTTGCTATCCTCGTTGTGACTTTCTACGTGGTACGTATGGTCGCTAACATCATCAAAGGCTTGATCGAAAACACTCAGATCAACCAATTGCCTGCCAAAGTTGGCTTGCAAGAAACGATGGGCGATAAGAAAGTTTCAGACCTTGTTAGCTATGCGATCATCTTCTTTGCGATGTTATTCGCTTCTATCGCTGCCGCTGATTTATTGGGTTTTGAGCCTATCTCAGCTATCATCGCGATGTTTATTGCTTTCGGTGCCAACATCATCTTGGGCGCGATTATCCTATTCATCGGTTTTTGGCTTGCCAATATCATTGCTGGTGTCGTTGAGCGCTCTGAGCAAGGCTCACAGTTCTTAGCAAACATCGTACGTGTATTAATCATGGGTTTGGTACTAGCCATGGGTCTAAAAGCGATGGGTATTGCTGACTCTATTGTGAACTTAGCATTTGGTCTAACACTAGGTGCCGTTGCGGTTGCCTTTGCTCTATCATTCGGTCTTGGTGGTCAAGAAGCAGCAGCACGTTTCCTCCGCAAGATGCAGGATAAAATGGACAAAGAGCGTACTGAAGCAAAAGCGAAGTCTGCTTTGACGCCTAATTCATCGACGCAAGACAAAGTTGCTGATTCAGTTCGTGAGAATACGCCGAGTGCACCAACTACCTCGGCAACTAACTTACGTACAGATACAGTCGATACCACAAAACTTGGTACTGACCCTGTAAATACTACTGATGTTGGAACGACTAGAACTCCTGGAATTCAGACAGATAATGATTTATTACCTGGTAGTGGTCTTATCGACAACACTAATAAATAAGTCTTTATGACAGTATAATTTTGCATGAAAAAAGACAGCTTAGGCTGTCTTTTTTTGTGGGTATAATCAAAACATCCTAAGAACGCGACGGTATTGCTGATGTATCAATATTACTTTCCATTGACTATATTGGTTCGTGTTGGTTATTTCAATAGTTATATAGATGTAGTCAATTCGACATAAAACCGATACGCTAATATTACCAGCAGCACTGTATTTTTTTATAGTGATTCAACTATACTTTTTAAGATTGAACGCCTACGCATTTACCTAATTACCAAGGCGTGCCACTATTTATGGTTTATCTTTGCGGGCTGGAATAGAAAGGTTGAGACGAACTTGAGGCAAATCGTTTGCTTGCTGCGTCAATTTCTTGCTCGTAGGCTGCTCAGTACCTTGTTGTTTAAGGCGCTGTATTTGCTTGGTAAGTTGACGCTCGCGCTGGGTCATACTATTCATAGGTTGAATCCACAGATCGATATCTATAAAGGTCTCGCCTGCCTCAGAGATAAAGTCTATACCAAGTACAATGACGTGATGCAGCTCAGCCATCGGTAGCCGCGTGGCAACATCTTGCGCAATCTGCTGTAAGTTTGGCTGAATAGCCGCCTTACTATTCTGCCCCTGCCCATCTTGACCATAGAATATCAGCACATAATGCCGACCGAGATTTTCATACGAATGCTGATGTACTACATAGCCAGTTTTTTGCAACGCCTGCTGTTGTTTTGGGTGTCTATATAAAGTGCGGATAAGCTCATGCCGCGAAAACAAAGACTCATCTAAGAGTTGCTGCTGCCAAACAGAAAATGAGGGTGTTATTGACTCTTTATCTGCCTTAGCTTTTAGCTCTGCACTGACCGTATGAATCATCTGCGCACTAAGCTGCGACCAAAGTGTCGCGGCCTGCGCCATATGTTTCTCATACATCGGTGCCGTTTTGCTTTGATTCTTTTGCGCTAGGCTCATGGCTATCAATGCAGAATTGGGCGCTTGCTGAATACCGTACTTGATAAGCGCGTTATCGACCGTGATAGCGTGGTTAAATAAAGATACACTGCTTAAAAACTGCCTGATAATTCTTTCTTCGGACTCAAAGCTCGCGATGTGACTAGATACCGACTGCTGTAGCTGCTCTAGATGATATCCCAAAAACCGCCATAGCTCGCATGGTGTCTGCAACGCTAGCATTATCGAACACCAATCATGCCAGCTGAATATTTGAAGTTGCTGACCACTGTCACTTATATCAACGACTAAATCTTCCATAAAGTAGCGTGCAGCAAATTCATGCGTCACACGCTTTACTAAATCACTCGACCGACGATTGTTTTCAATATTAATTTTACTATCACTGTTATTGTCACTATCATTGTTGTCACTACTTTTAGCATACTCGCCGAACTGGATATCGACGATCAATACGTCATAGCTGAGCAGCTGAGCGTCTTTACTTTGAGAGGTGTAACTCTTATGCCATGCCAGCGCTGCTTTGACTGCTGCCATCCGCACTGACTCAATCTTAGCCAAGCTCGTCTCAGAAGGCAGAGTTACCGTGAGCGTTAATAGTTGGAGCTTACCTAATGGCAATCGATAGTGATACTGCCGAGCCTCATAACGCGCCTCTATGGTTTGGAGATTAGGTAAAACAATCTCTGACGCAGCTGCTTGCAGATAACAAACCAATTCATCAGCTAAATAACCCAATTCAGATGTGGCAGTAGTCGAATTTAACACAGTTCCAACCTTTTATTATCAATTGAATATAACGCATCCCATAATGCCACTGAGAACGATAATGCCCTTCTTGCAAGGATAATAAGCATTCTTCGCTAAAGAAAAACTAAACTATAGTCAAAATATCCTAAAAACGCGACCTTATTGCTGATATCAATTTTTTATAGCCTCTGTCAGCGTAGACACAGCAAGCAAGAAAAATGGATATCAACAGTGCGTGAGGTATCAATATTACTTTTCACTGACTATACATAAGTGCAATTATACAAAGTCGCTTTCAAAGCAATGACTTGTTATGATGACATAAAAGCAGCAAAGCTGATGCATCGATTTATAACTCACCCACCACTTAGGGTTTGCTTACTCATTTTTTATGTAGTGACTATTATCTGCATATGATAACAAGGACTGAACATCATGAAACGTTTTAAAGAAAAAACCGTCATCGTCACAGGGGCCGGCTCAGGTATCGGTCGCGCAACTGCCATTCGTTTTGCTCAAGAAGGCGCTAGCGTCGTTTTAGTAGGACGTACAGCTGACAGTTTGGCAGAAACCGCTAAGGAGTTTCCGACAGATCGCACTTGGATTCATACCGATAATTATATGACCATTACCTGTGATATTAGTGTGCAGAGCCAAGTACAAGAAATGATTAAAAGAGCCATCGATAAGTTTGAAAAAATCGATGTTTTGGTCAACAATGCGGGCAAAGCCACTCAAGGTAAAATTACTGAGCTAACGGCTGAAGACTGGAAGTCAGCGATTGATGTGAATTTAAATGGTACTTTTTACGTCTGTCAGGCAGCCATGCCGCACTTGATAGCAACCAAAGGTAATATCGTCAATGTCTCATCATTGTCAGGGGTCGGCGGTGATTGGAATATGGCAGCTTACAATGCCGCCAAAGCTGGCGTTAGCAATCTAACACGGACGCTGGCTTTAGATCATGGTCCTGATGGGGTACGTGTCAACGCGGTTAATCCGAGCGTGACTAAGACAAACATGACCAGTGCCATTCAAGATAATGATGCCAAGACCGATAAATTCTTAGATCGTTGTCCACTTGGTCGTTTGGCCACGCCAGAGGACATTGCCGCTGCCATTACTTTTTTGGCAAGTGACGATGCGTCGATGATTACTGGCGTCAATCTTGCGGTGGACGGCGGGGTTAGTGCTTCTAACGGTCAGCCTCAGTTTTAGCTATTGCTCTCTTTGTAATTGAATATGAGTATTTTGCTAGCCATCCCTAAGAGGCTTAAATACTCATATTCGCAAGACATATCTAATCGGCTGATTGATTAACATCCTGTAGTGGCTGCGACAAGCGCTCAGGATATTTTGGTAATACGCCTTTATATTGAGCATAGATTTTTGGCAAGTCAGCCTCGATATCTCCAGTAGGATAGACAGCGGTCAAAAAACGTATTTCTTTGGTTTTATAATCCAATGCCACTGGCAAAATAGGAACATCAGCGCCCACTGCTAAATAATAAAAACCGGTTTTCCACTCTTTTCTATAATCGCGAGTGCCTTCTGGAGATAGCCCCAAAAACAGCGGCTCACCAGTCTTAAACTTAGCAATACTTGCTTGTAGCACTGAGCCCTTATTGCCACGATCGATGGGAATAATACCCAACCATAGTAATATCTGTGACAGTACTGGGACTTTGAATAGTGTGTGCTTACCCATAATGCTAACTTTTAAATCAATAGCAAACAAACCGGGCAATGCATAGAGGCCATCCAAATAAGAAGTGTGCGGCAAAGCCAATACCACTGCTTGCGACACATTTGGAATATCGCCAACAGTACGCCAGCCTAATACTTTTAACAAACGCGCACCGATAACTGGCGTAATAGCACCGCCACGTCTGGGAATTAAGTCACCCAAATCCTTTCTGCTAAGCTTTGGTAATATTTTAGAGCGTGTAGAACTAGCGGCAATAGGCTTAGAACGACGGCTAAACTTCGATGTCATGACGGCACCAGATAATGAAAGATAGCGATATAATAACATTAACCTTATGTCACTAAATTTCCTTTTGCAGGCTTTTATTGTGCTGCCTCTTACTCAATCGTACAACGAGCATCAGCCTATGTAATGCTCGTTGTTACTATAGTTTATGAGATATCAGCCAAGTTACCTTTGTCCTCAAGCCAAGTCTTACGATCCGCAGAGCGTTTTTTCGCCAACAGCATATCCATCACACTGTTGGTTAATACCATGTCGTCCATGTCTAGCTGGACTAAGCGGCGGGTATCACGATTCATGGTCGTCTCACGTAGCTGCTCTGCACTCATCTCTCCCAGCCCTTTAAAGCGGGTAATTTGTGCTTTTTTATTGCCGGGTACATTGGCCAAAATGTGTGCAAGTTCAGGCTCGTCTAACGCATAATGCACGTCTTTACCGACATCCACGCGATATAACGGCGGCATGGCTACAAACAAGTGACCTGCATCAACCAACGCTGGAAAATGCTTGACGAATAACGCACAGATGAGCGTGGCAATATGTAGGCCATCAGAATCCGCATCCGCTAAAATACACACCTTATCGTAGCGTAATTCCGACAAATCGTCTGACGCTGGATCGACACCGATAGCGATGGCGATATCATGGATCTCTTGGCTCGACAGCACGGTATCTGAGGATACTTCCCATGTATTTAGAATCTTACCGCGCAGTGGCAATATAGCCTGATAATGACGATCTCGTGCCTGTTTGGCACTACCGCCCGCCGAATCTCCTTCCACCAAAAATAACTCTGCACCATCACGTAAATCACCACGGCAATCAGCCAATTTACCCGGTAAGGCAGGACCTTGAGTAATCTTTTTACGCGCGACTTTTTTGGCAGATTTTAGGCGACGTCCTGCTTTATTAATCGCCAACTCGGCGATCTGAGCACCCATATCGGCATGCTGATTTAACCACAAACTAAAGGCATCTTTTGCCAATGTCTGTACTGCGCCAGCGGCTTCTCGACTCGATAAACGCTCTTTGGTTTGCCCTGAAAACTGCGGTTCAGAAAACTTAAGCGACAGGATATAATTGACCCCATCCCATACATCTTCTGCGGTCAGCTTGACACTACGCGGCAATAAGTTATGAATATCACAGAACTCACGTAAGGCCTCTAAAATACCTGTGCGCAGACCATTAACATGCGTGCCCCCCTGAGCCGTCGGGATAAGGTTCACATAGCTTTCTTGAATGGGCGTACCCCCATCTGGCAACCAAGACAAGGCAAAGGTAATGGCGGCACGTTCGCCCGCTTTCGCATCGTAATTATAATAGAACGGTGCTTCAGGCAAAGTTTCAAGACCATCTAACTGTTCATTTAAATATTCAACGACGCCATCAGCGAACTGCCAGACAACTTTTTCATTATTAATATCATCGACGAACTCAATCGTCAAACCCGCGGCCAACACCGCTTTGGCTTTTAGATTGTGCTTGAGTTGTTTAACATTAAATTTTGGCGTATCGAAGAAACTACCATCCGCCCAAAAATGTACTTTAGTACCGCGTTTACGCTTGTTTGAGCTGATCGTTTCCGTCAAAGGCGTAACTGGTGCACCATTTTCAAAGGCCATTTCAAACTGGGTACTATCACGCCATACGGTGACTTCCACTCGCGTGGATAGCGCATTGACGACCGAGATACCAACGCCATGCAGACCACCTGAAACTTCATAATTAGAGGTCGAAAACTTACCACCAGCATGTAAGCGGGTCAAAATCAGCTCAATCCCTGACTGTTTAAACTCAGGATGGATATCGGTCGGCATACCGCGCCCGTCATCCTCAACTGACAGCGAGCCATCACTATACAATTGAACTTTGATGGTTTTAGCATAACCCGCCAATGCCTCATCCACTGAGTTATCAATCACCTCTTGTGCCAAGTGGTTGGGGCGCGTGGTATCCGTATACATACCGGGACGACGACGTACCGGCTCAAGCCCTTCTAAAACTTCTAACGATTGCGCATTATATTCACTCACAAATGCTTCCCTTAATATTCACAGATCATTCATTCTATTGAACCATTATAACGAAAAATAGCGATGTTAAGGCCAATAGTCTATCGCTCACGTCAGATAATGTCGTCTCTTTAAGTCGATAACAAACGCTGTAGCATATCTATCACCATCGGTAATTGCTCACCAAAATCCGTAAATCTATGATCGCCACCCGCTTGCACAGTTACCGTCGCTCCCTGCGTTTGATAAAAGTCTTTTGATAGCTCAGCACTTAGCAGCTCGTCATCTTCTTTTAGCAAGACCTCAATTTTATTCGGATAATTAATGGATACCAATTGATGATCTGCAAACCATTGTAAATCCGCAGGGGTTATTTCCCAACCGCCAGCGGTCGTATGCAGGACATTACTATGAGATAACTCGTCACTGCTTTTTTTATTTGATACTGAGATGTCAGAAAAACGCTGTAGAGTAACATGAGGCTGAGTGCTAGGGTTTAGCAATAGTGCGGGGCAACCTGTATGATTACTCACCAAGGTAGAAAAATAGCCTCCTAACGAGCTGCCAATCAGTACAGTTTTGTCTTCTTTATTGAGTTCGGTTACCAATTTAACTAGTTGCTCAAACACTTGCTCAGGGGCGCTGTTAAGATCAGGGCGATATACGTTAATATCAGCATGATGCTGCTGGCCATAGCTTTCTAATAATATGCCTTTGGTCGAGTTGGCATCACTATCCAATCCATGAATATAAATAATGTTCACGTACAATCTCACTTATTAATTTTGTTATGATGACTTTATATAGACTATAAAAGCTAAGCATAGCATTGCCTCACCAAAAACAGTAACAATAAAGCGGCACACTATTATTCGTTATTTACGACATAATAGTGTTTTAAAGTAAGATGATGGCAGTTAAGGGAATAACGATAAAAGCGATGGAGCAGCCATGAGTCAGCAGTTTGAACTGTTCGAGATTGCCAATCCGTGTATTGGTGTGTGCACGAGCAATAAAAAAGGCTATTGCTTTGGTTGCCTGCGCAGTCGTCCTGAGCGTCAGCTATGGCTAAGCATGACCAATGAGCAGCGTCGTGAAGTGCTTAGATTAATCGTAGGACGAAAGCAACGTATCGAACAAATGAAACAGCGTAAAGGCGAACAGCTAGGATTTGATTTTGAAGAAGTGATTGAGATTGGTGAGTTGTTTTAAAAGGTTAAAGGTCAAACATCATTTGTACTTTGGACTTTTCATCAGCTCTCTTACCAATTTTTTGGATCAGTACTATAGTTTTCAGACATAACTCTTTTTAGTCCTGTAAACGAATCAGGTAATTCTTTAAACACTTCTTCAGATATATATATAAATATAGGCAGTGAAAAGTTAATACTCATACCTTTTTGCCAATTGTTCCAAGTATCCTCTCTTACTCTACCTGTTCTACGTAGAAATATTTGTTCGTTACAGAAATCTATATAGTTATATATTACATTTGAAGCTTGAGTGATTTCTTCACCAGTTAAAGTTTTCCCTATGAGTGCGTTATATGGGATATTGTTAGATATATCTCGATACTCTTTAGAAATAGAATCCTCAAAAGCTGTTATAGATTGCTCTGTATTTTTCCGAACTTGATATATAGCAACCATAACTCCTAAAGCAGTTACATATGGAGCTAAGAAGACATAACTTTTTAAAAATTCAATGATGAGTTTATACTCCTACAAATATTAAGCTTTGTTGAACGCAACAGAATGGTTAGATAAAAGATAAAAATAACGAACACTGATAGCATTTTGATTCTATTTAATAAATTTATTGGGATTCTCTATTTTTGGTAAAACATTTTTTTACCGACACGAGTCAACTTGAATTTATCAGAGGACGATTTTTTTAATATTCTTTGATTTAATAAAGAGATGCAGGCTTCTGTCTCAGAGTTATTTTTAGGCACATAACCTACTCCAGTGAGTAGTTTTAAATTGGATTCAAGGAAACCGAAATCATTATCTGAAATGCTAAGAATCGTTGGGTCAGAAACATTATTTTCACTTAATTTAAACCAAGCTAATATGGATGTACTTTTATCGTATAGAAACCAAATAGCAGTAATACCGCCTAGTAAGGTAGCTATTATTAATACTAAATCCAAGCAATACTCCATAAATATCTAAAAATTTATTATCATGTATATTTAACAGCAATATAACAATCAATAATATACCAATGAAATCTATATCACGCACTCTTTTACAGCTGCATAGAATCAATATCTCGAGCAGATTTCAGCTTTAATCTGTATATAAATTACGGCATGATGAACGTCAATAAAATCTCAAACCCACGCACAAAGAAAAGCCCCTTAATACGCTAGTATTAAGGGGCTTTTCAAGTATAGAGAGCTGACGATGACCTACTCTCACATGGGCGAACCACACTACCATTGGCGCAACGATGTTTCACTTCTGAGTTCGGGAAGGGATCAGGTGGGGCCATCGCGCTATTGTCGTCAGCAAAGGGGGTTAGATATGAGTCTGATGTTATTATGACGTCAAGATATTATCTATTGGTCGACCAACTTGTAACCTAACTGAATCAAGGTTAAAGGTGATATCGAAATATATATATTCTATAAGCTTTCGCTTATACAAGATAGATTAATTAGAGCTTTGATACAAACCACTTGGGTGTTGTATGGTCAAGCCAAACGAGCAATTAGTACAGGTTAGCTACACACATCGCTGTGCTTCCACACCCTGCCTATCAACGTCGTAGTCTTCAACGGCTCTTTAGGGAAATCTAATCTTGAGGTGGGCTTCCCGCTTAGATGCTTTCAGCGGTTATCCCATCCGAACGTAGCTACCGGGCAATGCCACTGGCGTGACAACCCGAACACCAGAGGTTCGTCCACTCTGGTCCTCTCGTACTAGGAGCAGATCCTCTCAAATTTCCAACGCCCACGGTAGATAGGGACCGAACTGTCTCACGACGTTCTAAACCCAGCTCGCGTACCTCTTTAAATGGCGAACAGCCATACCCTTAGGACCTGCTTCAGCCCTAGGATGAGATGAGCCGACATCGAGGTGCCAAACACCGCCGTCGATATGAACTCTTGGGCGGTATCAGCCTGTTATCCCCAGAGTACCTTTTATCCGTTGAGCGATGGCCCTTCCATACAGAACCACCGGATCACTAAGACCTACTTTCGTACCTGCTCGACTTGTGGGTCTCGCAGTTAAGCGCGCTTTTGCCTTTATACTCTACGACCGATTTCCGACCGGTCTGAGCGCACCTTCGTACTCCTCCGTTACTCTTTAGGAGGAGACCGCCCCAGTCAAACTACCCACCATACATTGTCCTCGGTATTGTTATACCTGAGTTAGAACCCCAACATGACCAGGGTGGTATTTCAAGATTGGCTCCACCAAGACTAGCGTCTCGGCTTCAAAGCCTCCCACCTATCCTGCACAAGTCAGGTCAAAGTTCAATGTAAAGCTGTAGTAAAGGTTCACGGGGTCTTTCCGTCTAGCCGCGGGTACACAGCATCTTCACTGCGATTTCGATTTCACTGAGTCTCTGCTGGAGACAGCGCTGCCATCATTATGCCATTCGTGCAGGTCGGAACTTACCCGACAAGGAATTTCGCTACCTTAGGACCGTTATAGTTACGGCCGCCGTTTACTGGGGCTTCGATCAAGAGCTTCGCTTACGCTAACCCCATCAATTAACCTTCCAGCACCGGGCAGGCATCACACCCTATACGTCCACTTTCGTGTTTGCAGAGTGCTGTGTTTTTAATAAACAGTTGCAGCAGCCTGGTATCTGCGACTGTCAACAGCTCAAGGAGCAAGTCCTATCACCATCAACAGCGTACCTTCTCCCGAAGTTACGGTACCATTTTGCCTAGTTCCTTCAGCAGAGTTCTCTCAAGCGCCTTGGTATTCTCTACCTGATCACCTGTGTCGGTTTAGGGTACGATTCGTTTATAACTATTGCTTAGAAGCTTTTCCTGGAAGCATGGTATTTGCCACTTCGCTGTACAAGTACAGCTTGCTATCAGATCTCAGCCATATAACAACCCGGATTTACCTAAGTTGTAAGCCTACATCCTTTCACCTGGACAACCAACGCCAGGCTGACATAACCTTCTCCGTCCCTCCATCGCATTATAAACAAGTATCGGAATATTAACCGATTTCCCATCGACTACGCCTTTCGGCCTCGCCTTAGGGGTCGACTCACCCAGCCCCGATTAACGTTGGACTGGAACCCTTGATCTTCCGGCGTGCGAGCTTTTCACTCGCATTATCGTTACTCACGTCAGCATTCGCTCTTGTGATACCTCCAGCATGCCTTACGACACACCTTCACAGGCTTACACAACGCTCCCCTACCACTTGAAAACAAATTCAAATCCGCAGCTTCGGCTCCTAGTTTGAGCCCCGTTACATCTTCCGCGCGGGCCGACTCGACTAGTGAGCTATTACGCTTTCTTTAAAGGATGGCTGCTTCTAAGCCAACCTCCTAGCTGTCTATGCCTTCCCACCTCGTTTCCCACTTAACTAGGAATTTGGGGCCTTAGCTGGCGGTCTGGGTTGTTTCCCTCTCCACAATGGACGTTAGCACCCACTGTGTGTCTCCCGGATATCACTCATCGGTATTCGGAGTTTGCATCGGTTTGGTAAGTCGGTATGACCCCCTAGCCGAAACAGTGCTCTACCCCCAATGGTGTTCGTCCGAGGCGCTACCTAAATAGCTTTCGGGGAGAACCAGCTATCACCGAGTTTGATTAGCCTTTCACCCCTATCCACAAGTCATCCCCTGGCTTTTCAACGACAGTGGGTTCGGTCCTCCGGTGCCTGTTACGGCACTTTCAACCTGCTCATGGATAGATCACTCGGTTTCGGGTCTATGCCCTGCAACTAAACGCCCTATTAAGACTCGGTTTCCCTACGGCTCCCCTAAACGGTTAACCTTGCTACAGAACATAAGTCGCTGACCCATTATACAAAAGGTACGCGGTCACCCTAATAAATTAAGGCTCCCACTGCTTGTACGCACACGGTTTCAGGTTCTATTTCACTCCCCTCACAGGGGTTCTTTTCGCCTTTCCCTCACGGTACTGGTTCACTATCGGTCAGTCAGGAGTATTTAGCCTTGGAGGATGGTCCCCCCATCTTCAAACAGGATTTCTCGTGCCCCGCTCTACTTAATATGTTAA
Organism: Psychrobacter sp. TB67; assembly: GCF_000511065.1. NCBI lineage: Bacteria > Pseudomonadati > Pseudomonadota > Gammaproteobacteria > Moraxellales > Moraxellaceae > Psychrobacter > Psychrobacter sp. TB67. The sequence goes on along the minus strand of NZ_AYYA01000083.1, from coordinate 854 downwards.
CGCTAATGTTTCGAATACAGGACTATCACCTACTACGGTCAGCTTTCCCACGCTGTTCTTCTACATTAGCACTAATCGGCTTCTCCCCGTTCGCTCGCCGCTACTTGGGGAATCTCATTTGATGTCTATTCCTAAGGGTACTGAGATGTTTCACTTCCCCTCGTTCGCTTCTTGTACAAGTACAAGATACCTACCTTATGGTAAGTGGGTTTCCCCATTCAGAAATCTCCGGATCACAGGATATTGCCGCCTCCCCGAAGCTTATCGCAGGCTGTCACGTCTTTCATCGCCTCTGACTGCCAAGGCATCCACCATGTGCGCTTCATTACTTGACCATACAACCCCAAGTAGTCTTAACTTATAAATAAGTTTTAACTTCAAAGTGTTATATAAGTCTAATTATGATAACGATATCACCTATGTTTATACGCTTGATTCAGTTCTCTTTACTTTTTTAATAACTCACTACTGGGATAACAACTGATGTCGTTAAGTAGTGAGTTATTAAGGTTAGGAACAACGCGTGAACACGTGTTCCTAACCCAGACTCATATCTATGTTTTTAAATAGTTCTTACGCTCTCGTCGAGTCATAAGTTCTGTATAAAACAGAAAGAAATAATCGTATGATGTAATATCTGAATTATTTGTTTCTGTTTATGCTTGTTTATATAGTTACTATCGTATTTATTATGGTGGAGCCAAACGGAGTCGAACCGTTGACCTCCTGCGTGCAAGGCAGGCGCTCTACCAACTGAGCTATGGCCCCGTAAATAAATGGTAGGCCTGGGCAGACTTGAACTGCCGACCCCCGCGTTATCAACACGGTGCTCTAACCAGCTGAGCTACAGGCCT
>NZ_AYYA01000082.1:0-129629 GCF_000511065.1 Psychrobacter sp. TB67 | reverse complement strand
CTCGACATCTTATCAGATGCCATGAGTGACACTGCATAAACAAGGGAAGACAATAAGATGACACATTATATAGGCATAGACGTTAGTAAAAATAAGCTAGATATTGCATGGCTCAAAGACACTGACAAACTAAAATTCAAAACTAAAGTCTTTAAAAATGATCACAGTGACTATGCTGCTCTTATCAACTGGCTAATTGCTAACATTACTGATGACTTAAACAACATCCACATAACCCTTGAAGCTACAGGCGTCTATCACGAGAACATCGCCTACTACCTATTTGATAAAAAGCTTAACGTTAGCATCATCAATCCTGCTTACGTCAAAAGCTATGCTGCTAGTTTAGGAAGTCGCAACAAGACGGATAAGAAAGATAGTATGTTATTAGCCCGCTACACCTATAGTGCTAAGCCTAAATTGTGGACACCGCCGCCAGCAGAGGCGCGTCACCTCAAGTCTTTACTGTCGCGCTTAGACGCGCTACAAGAAGACTTACAACGTGAGCTGAATCGATTGGAAAAAACGGAGGCCACAGACACCGCTCCTATCGTTAAAGCGTCTATTGAGCAGATGATAGTCTCTTTGCAAGCCGCCATTGTTAAGCTCAATGGTGATATTGATGACCATATCGATGGTCATCCCAATTTAAAGCAAGACCAATATCTGCTACAAACTATTAAAGGCGTCGGCCCTGTTGTCTCAAAGCAGATGATGTCGCTGATGCATAATAAGCAGTTTAGTCAAGCGTCGCAAATGGCAGCCTTTTTAGGTCTAGTTCCCAAGCATAGTGAATCAGGGCTATTTAAGGGCAAGTCTCGCTTAGCAAAGAATGGCTCAAGTGCCGTAAGAGCTAAATTGTATATGCCGGCGCTAGTCGCCATTAAGCATAATCCCGACATTAAGGCGCAGTATGAGCGACTGCTTGCTAACGGTAAGTGCAAAATGCAGGCTGTCTGTGCGGCGATGCGTAAGCTTGTGCATATTTGTTTCGGCGTGGTTAAACATCAGCAACCTTACCAAGCAAGAGTTGAGCTAATTAGCACTTGATTTGGCTTTTTTAAGATGGTATCTCTTATAAGCTGTCCAATTTTATTATGCCACTACAGTCTGTTGAACATTCAAATATTAGGACTGCGCATTGTCTAAAAAATAGCCACTGCCAGTGCCACATTTGAATGTTCAACAGACCCTAAGCAAACTGTGAATACTTAGAGTTAATACTATCGATAGAATTGCCTAAATCAGAAATGTAACCAACACTACTATCTCATTGTTCAGTCTAATGAATCCTGATACCCATTCAAACTATCCCTTAATCCAACTGTCTTAACGTCTTCTTAACAGAGCACTTGTTATCGTAAGGAATTGCATTCCTTATCATTCTGTTGAGAAGCCCCACTATGTCAACCTCTCAAGCACTTAGCACCGATATTACCAAAGCCAGTACTAAAAAAAGCTATCGACGCAATCTCTTTAATCGTGAGATCAATCTCAGTTATTTGATTATCATCGTGGCTCTTTATATAGTCGCTACTGCGAATTTTGGTTTTTTTACACAAGTGCTAAGTATCTATCCTGTTAGCACTAATATTGGTTTTATCATTTCGATCATAGCCTTGTTGTTAGGCTTGATGTGGCTAATCTTTCAGTTGTTGTGCTATCGACCCATTGCAAAACCAGTGCTCATCGCTATGGTATTGATAGCGGCTGTATGTGGTTATTTTACAGACGCTTACGGTACGATATTTGATCGTAGTATGCTGATCAACAGTATGCAGACCGATCGAGCAGAAGCGATGGGGCTGATGTCGCTAAGTTTTTTTATTCGGGTATTTCTGCTAGGTGTTGTACCCGCTGTTCTTATTGCAAAGATTCGTATCAAACGAGTGCCTTTACGTCGAGCATTATTGCAAAGGAGCGCGACTTTAATCTTGTCTGTCGCTTTAATAGCCGTCGCTCTACTACCTTTTGGGGATCAATACGCGACCTTTTTTCGCCAACATAAAATGGTTCGTAGCTACGCCAATCCCATTACTCCTATTTACTCTGTTATCAAATTGGGTACCGATTACGTCGATGAATTACGTCGTCCTGACACCTTGATAGCACATGCGACAGATGCCAAACGTCTCACTGCTACTGCGGGAACTAACGCTGCAAAACCTAAACTTATGGTCTTTGTCGTCGGTGAAACCGTTCGCGCCGATCACATTGGTCTTAATGGCTATAAGCGCGATACGATGCCTCTTTTAGCTAACCAGCCAGACATTTATAGCTTCAAAAATGCCACCTCTTGCGGCACTTCTACCGCTTATTCTGTACCTTGTATGTTCAGTTATGCCAGTCGAGAAAACTATAATGATAATAATTCGGACTACAACGAGAACGTATTAGATACTCTACATAAGCAAGGCGTCAATGTTGTGTGGCGAGACAATAATTCGAGCTCTAAAGGGGTGGCTGATAGAGTGACCTTTGAAAATTACAGGACAGCTGATATCAATCCAAATTGTGATGTTGAGTGTCGTGACATTGGTATGTTAAATGGTTTTGATACTTTAGTTAAGTCAGATACAAGGGTAAAATCGGACGTACCAGCTAAAGACACGCTTATTTTATTGCATCAAATGGGCAACCATGGTCCTGCGTACTACAAACGTTATCCTAAAGAATTTGAAGTGTATCAGCCAGTATGTATGACTAACGAGCTGTCCAAGTGCGATGATCAGTCCGTCATCAACGGTTATGACAATGCCATTCGTTATACTGATTACTTTTTAAATAACGTTATTGATACGCTAAAAACTTATGAGCAGGATTATGATGTGACGATGGTATATATCAGCGATCATGGAGAAAGCTTGGGTGAAAATAACATCTACTTGCATGGTTTACCCTATGCCATAGCGCCCGATGCTCAAAAGCAGGTACCCGTCATTATCTGGTCGCCTACTAGCAACAATATTGATAAAAGCAGCCTTGCTAGTATGATTGATCAGCCGGTATCACACGATTTTATTACCCCGACTTTACTTAATTTTTTCGGTATTACGACTGACGAAGTAGCAGCAGCACCGACATTTTTTAAGTCTGTCTATTAAGATTTTAGCGCTAAGCACTGCTGACATTTATGCATGAGATAACTATGTACAAAATACTTATTATTGAAGACAACCCAGATATCGTGGCCAATATTTATGCTTTTTTTGAGCCTAAAGGCTTTGCATTAGACAATGCGCATAACGGCATTAGTGGCTTAACACTGGCTTCGAACAATCGCTACGACGTTATCTTATTGGATGTCATGCTACCGGGTATGGATGGTACAAAACTGTGCAAAAAACTCAGAGAAGACTTCCACAACAAAACCCCTGTATTGATGCTAACTGCTCGCGATACGATTTTGGATAAAGTTGCAGGCTTCGATAGTGGCGCTGATGATTATCTGGTCAAGCCTTTCTCACTCATTGAGCTAGAATCTCGCATCAAAGCGCTTATACGTCGCCATCAAGACGACCATTTTCATCACAGTATCAATATCGGCAAATTGTCCTTGAATACAGAGGAACACACGATTACCCGAGAAGGCAAAGCGTTAAAACTGACACCAACAGGGTTTAAAATATTAGAAGCTTTGATGAATGCGTCGCCCCGAGTCGTCAGTAAAAGCGAATTGGAGGAAAAGGTATGGGGTGAGGATATTCCTAGTAGCGATGCACTGCGTACCCATATGCACAGTGTGCGTGCCCAAGTCGATAAGCCGTTTGCTGACATTATGATAGTGACGGTGCCTGGTGTTGGTTATCAGATTATTGACCCAGATAAAGTGTAAAATCTGTTTACTACCTTTACTACCTTTGCCACTACGAAGTGATGCTATGTTCAGAATTGACTCTATCGTTAACAAGTTTCGAATATCATACTTTTTATTTGCCGTACTACTGTGCGCGACTTTCGTCAGCATTTTTGTGTATGCAGAGACGAGGATGGAGAAAGAGCTGGTAAAGGCACGCCTGCTACAGCAGCTAGAGCTGAGTCAAGAAAAAGAAGGCGAGCTGGCTGTCTATGTGGCAGATCCAGGTATCAAAATTTACCGCTATGATACTGCGCCTGAAGATTTGAAAACTATGGCCGATGATAAAGTGCAAGAAACCTCTGTCACGGTTAACACTAAAACAGGTACGACCAGAACCAACCTGCACTTCTTTGCTTATCAGCAAAATAAACAGAAATTTATTTTGACTTACTTAGAAGACAGAGAAATGGTATTGGCAAACTACCCTGTTTTAGCCATCTTTGAACATTTAGAAGACATCTTTGCCAATGCCTTGAGAGTGGCTGTTATTTTAAGCTTGCTGATTGCCATCATATTCTCTCAGCTATCCTCAAAGCAGATTACTAAGCCGCTACTAGATCTAAAACAAGCGGTAGAAAACGATCACCAAAATTTAACCGAATTGACTCATTTGCCGTCGGAGGTTGGCGTCTTAGCACGAGCGATTGATCAGAAAAATCATAAGTTAGAGCAGTACCTCAAACGTGAGCAGCTATTTACCGGCGATGTAAGCCACGAATTGCGCACGCCTTTAACGATTATTATGGGTGCGTCAGAAGTACTGGCCTCCCAATTAGCAAGCGATCACTATTTGAGTGAATTTACTGAGCGCATTAGTACGACTGCTAAAGAAACCTCCGAGATTATCAGCGCGTTGTTACTACTCTCGCGCGCCCCTGAAAAACTGGACGCACCGCAAACCTCTATTAATAACATCGCTATCAATGAATTAGAGCGCTTAAAGTATCTGCTGCGTTATAAAACGGTGACTTATACCGTAGTCGCTGAACAAGAGTATTCTGCTAATGTGCGCCCTGAACTGTTAAAAATGGCGCTGGGTAATCTGATTAAAAATGCTTTTCAGTACACAGATGATGGTGAAGTCAAAGTCACTATTGATGCAGAAAAAATAACGGTCACCGATACAGGCCTAGGCATTCCCGAGTCTATGATGCCGTTGCTGTATGAGAGATTTGAGCGTTTAGATCAGCAGAATGATAGCACTCCATTATCTACAGATTTGCTGGCTGACGATTATGCGAGCTATAAAGTTGAGGGTACAGGACTGGGTCTTAGCATCGTGCAGCGCATCATGACGCATATGGGCTGGCAACTGACCCATCAAGCCAATACCACAGGCGGCAGTACCTTTAGTATTTATTATAAATAACGATGACAGTGGCATAATTTTCATTAAAAAATGAGTGTACCCATAATGGCACTTACCTTAAATGTCCTCTTCAACCTTGATAGAAAGCAACGGCTGATACCATCATAAAACTAGAAAATTTTGAATTTCAGATTATTATTACCCCGCTAAAATAATGCTTAGTAATCTAGAGCGTGTCTTCAATTCACTCGATAGTCATCTAAATGGGCTAAAAATGGCTAAATCTTGCCAAACATCGTCAAATAGCTTGTTAATATCCCGATATTATCTACGCTATTTTTCTTGTTTGACGGCAATTTATCTCATTTTTATCGCCATCTTTGAAATGAAGACACGCCCTAATTAAAAGTATTTTATCTTAACGCTTTCTTAACAGCGCTAAGCACATACTGATACCCAAGTGCTAACCAGTGCCCTCCTACACTGGGATCATCACAACAATAATTATATCGGTGATTGCACTTTTATTATATTTTCGCTTTTATTGTATTTTCACTCTAACTTCAATCAGCAGCAGTAGCCGATACCCTAGTAAAATTAGGTGTCAGCTACTGCTTTTTAGCAGGTGCAATCTATAGTCAAAATCTCCTAAAAATGCCACGGTATTGCTGATGTATGGGTCATACTTCAAACGAGGTTAACGCAGTAATACTTTTATAGTGGAATGACTATAGATGGGCGATGCCTTAACGCTTTCTTAACACGCTTCATCATATACTTAAGATATGCCAGCCACTCTAATCTAAATGACCAGTAAGCAACTAATATGAATAACCTCAAACCTATTACTCTCGATCACGATGCCGCACATCCTGATTATAAAAATCAGCCAGTATCTGGTGATTTTCTTGTAGTAGATAGCTTTGCGAGTAATGCTAAAGGTAAAACAGGTTTGGCGCGTATTTTAAAAGCCACAGGATATTCTATAGATGGTTTTAAAGCGGCTTATCAGTTTGAAGCAGCGTTTAGGCAAGTTTTTTGGCTCAATCTCGTATTATTCATAGCCATTATATTTATGCCTTTTAATATCGGTATAAAAATGATGCTGGTGGTTGCTTCCTTTTTATCCCTCATTGTTGAGTTGATTAATACAGGTATTGAAGCCAGTGTCGATCATACCTCAACCGAGCAACATCCCTTAGCAAAAATAGCCAAAGATGTCGGCTCTGCTGCCCAGTTTTTAGCGTTATTACTGCTGTTTGTGTTGTGGATAATGGCCTTAATAAACCTGTTATTTTGAATAGAACATCAGTTTTATAGCTTAAGCGTTTGCAACTTAATAAACGACAACTTAATAAATTGAGTAAGGCGCCTCAATGACTCTAAAAAATAACCTGACCGATTGGATGTGGCTGAAGCTCCTTTGCTTGACCATTATTGCCGCTCTAACCTTTGAGCACAGCCAGTTTGATATTCGTATTAGTGAGCTTTTCTATACCAACGGTCAGTGGCTCCTCCAAAAAGGTGCTCAGCCTTACGCTTTTATCTTTTATGATGGACCTAAAGCGCTATTAATCCTCTCAGCTATCTACTTAGTCACGATTTTAATTATCAAATACAGACAACCTTCGAGCACTACTTCTACCATCCACTATGGCAAGCTCGACAGATTTATTATTCCTTTGTCGGTTCGTGAAATAAGTTATCTGCTGACTATTCTTATCGTCGTACCTTCTAGCATTGCACTCTTAAAAGGAGTCACCCATGTCAGTTGCCCCAATCATTTGACACTGTTTGGTGGCGAGCTTCCTTATCTAAATATTTGGCAAAATATAGTCGCGAATACGCCTGCCAAGTGCTTCCCAGCCGCTCACGCTAGCGCAGGATTTTCTTTGTATGGTTTAGCATTCTTACCCACTTTGCATAAGTACCGCTATAGAATATTTGAAATAGTGACTGTCTTAGGCTGGACAATGGGGATGTATAAAATGCTGTTTGGCGATCATTTTTTTAGCCACACATTGGTATCAATGCTGCTTTCACTAACAATTACCTGTGCGCTTGCCAGCGTATTTTTTAAACGAACGGCTCATCACAAAGCTCACAACCTTACTTTAAGCAGCACAGTTGATTCAGTCAAATAGCTATTATAGTCATTCCACTATAAAAGTATTACTGCGTTAACCTCGCTTGAAGTATCACATATACATCTACACTTGGTTGCCTTGTACTACTTTTACATTGAATCGACTATAGCACAAACTCGCTCAAGCCTTCTGCCCTATAATTTATAGGGTTTTTTTGTCAAAAAATTTTAATGAATTTAGAAGGCCCTATCTTGACACTTTCTTAACACCTCTATTGATAATTTAGTCATGTCAACAATATGACATTAAATTTGCTTATCGACAGAGTGAATCCACACATGAATACAACCTTAAATACTCAATACCCATCCACCGCTGCAGATAATGATTCTCTATTAAATGCTTTGTCCAAAGTTCCAGAGGTTACCCTGCTTTTTTGGATAATCAAAGTGGCTGCTACGACACTTGGTGAGACGGCAGGCGACGCCTTATCCATGTCGCTCAACCTAGGCTACATCGTCAGTACTGGTATATTCGCTGTGCTATTTGGCATAGCGGTTGCCACTCAAATTAAAGCCAATTCGTTTAATAAATGGTTGTATTGGACGACGATTATTGCGACAACGACATTAGGCACAACGATAGCAGATTACGTGACGAGATCACTAGGAATTGGCTACGCTGGCGGCTCAGCGTTACTGGTAGCGCTACTTGGGGTATGTTTAGTCATATGGCAAAAAACGATGGGCAGCATTGCCATCGATAGTATTAGCAAGCCCAAAGCAGAGGTGTTTTACTGGACGACCATTATGTTTTCGCAGACGCTTGGTACAGCACTTGGTGACTGGGTCGCAGATACCAAAGGCATGGGCTATACAACGAGTGCCATCATCTTTGGCTCTTTATTAGCACTTATTGCTGTGATGCATTTCGGTACGAAAATATCAAAAACGCTGCTATTTTGGAGTGCTTTCGTTTTAACTCGGCCTTTAGGAGCTGTACTAGGTGACTTTTTAGACAAGCCTATCGATCATGGTGGTCTGGCATTGAGTCGCTTTGGCGCTTCGGCAGCGCTGTTAGGATTTATCATTGTCTGTTTATTAATCTTTAAACAACGGGCTAGTACAAAGGCTCATTGATATAAAGAAACCTACCTGAAAATGTGAGATGCCAGTAGATACTGCATGCTTATAGTCAAGGAATTTTAGAATCGCTACAAGGCGACCGACCGCAGATAGTACACTGAGTACCTCTAGAGCGGGTAACACCGTAGCGGTTTAAAAGTGCTCTGACTATATTATGAATCAGGCCGTATCGTGCTTTCAAATGAGTGCTTATACTTTGAGGCTTACTAGCGCCTAACGTCTAGCGCCTAACGATGTTGCTGTCTTTTTGTTCTTTTGTGCCTGCAACTCACCTTGCTCTATTTCTAACGGCGTTAAGCCCTGCTTTTTCGCTTTTAAATACCGTAAATAGGCAGGGATATGCGTTTTACCTAAATATTTATCCAAATAAGGTAAAAAGCCAGCATAGTTGCCTTTGAATTTGGCATGATGGAAGTCGTGATAGATAGGCCCTTGATAGATAGGCCCTTGATACATAGGCAACAAATGCACAGGATTCCAAGGAATATCATAACCAATGTGTCCATCCGCCCCTTCGACCTGACGTAGAATGACCCACATCCAAACCACATAGATATGCGCGCCTAGCAAGATAGGCCCAACCAAGGTGAGCATCGCGGTCAATGAATACTCAATCCAGTGCATGTAATTGCCATTGATACCGCAGGTATTACGAATACGATGATGGACGCTATGAATATGCCGCAACAACCATTTATTCTCATGCATATAGTGATGCATCCAGTAGTATAAAAAATCATCAAGTAGCACAAAAAATATCAATTGCGCGATGATAATATACCAAACAGGCAGTGTGCCTTTGTGGACGCCAGTCAACTGCAATAGTGGCCAACTAACCACTAATAACGTCGCCAAAATGAGGTTTTTGACCACGATACGACCAATCGAAGGCAACAGGAATTTCTTCATCTCGAACGGTTTTTGTTGAATCTTGTATTTGCGCAAAGACAGCGGATCTAACCAAGCCACCACCGTTCATGGAATGGCTACCACCAAAAAAGCTGCCATACTAATGGCAAGAGTCGCCATAGGAAATTGCCAAAACCAAAGGTTGTTGTAAAACCCTTGCCAATACGAAAACACATCCATATGTCACCTATTGTCTTAAAGTAGCCGAGCTGTTGCTCACTATCAATTGCTGTACTGTTTTAATAGCTATAGTCAAAATATCCTAAAAACGCGACGCTATTGCTGATATCAGTTTTTCGTCGCCTCTGTCTGCGCAGGCACAGCAAGCAAGAAAAATGGATATCAGCAGTGCCTGATGGTTCGATATTACTTTTCACTGACTATACACTGTTTTAATAGTAGCAGTGGTCAAGCAAGACACCCTAAACCGAGAATGGCTAATAAGTATGTTACCTTAAAACACTATAACATTTGTTGATTATATAAGCGGTCATTTAGGCTGTTGCTAAGCTTATCAGCGCCGACTAAAACGATTTTTTGACTGGTAAAACCCTCAACACGTCAAGCCTCTAACGTGTTTTTAAGACAGCGTTTCACTTCAATCACTCCGATTATTTCGATTATTTCGATATTAAACACCAATCCGTTCTTCAGAGTAACCATCAAGCAATCAACAACTCTACCGCCACTTCAAAAATATACTCATCTCTGATGGTGATACTCACCCTACCTTTATGAGCATTGGCGATAGCCTGCACTATAGACAACCCTAAACCTGTCCCTGAATGCTGGCTGCTGCTTTTGTCGTGACGATAGAATCTCTCAAATAATTTATCGGCATCACTTTGACTTAACGGTTTTTCTAAGTGATTCGTCAAGGTGATTTTTAACCAAGATTGCTTTGAGATTTGATTATGGTTCTTTGCCATATTGAGAGTGTCAGCTGTATAAAAAGCATCAGCCGTATTAAGAGCAAGAGGATCGGAGGCAGCACTCAAGGGAACGCTGGTGGCTGATATAGCGATAACACTGTCACTGGCCGCATAATAAATGGCATTTGACATGAGATTGGCAAACAGCCGTTGCAATAAGCCTTCATCCCCTAATACCGTTTTAAAATCTCCTGATTTCGAAAAAGTTATGTCACGATCTTCGGCAATCATTTCATAGTAGTCTGTGAGCTTGGTGATTAAGTTTTCGGTATCTACTCGACTCACTTGCGAGTCACTCAGCCCTTTTTGGGTTTTTGCCAGTAGCAACATATTATTGATCATGGCTGATAACTGCTCAAGCGTATCGTGCTGATGATGCAATTGCTCAATGTATTCCTCATCCTTTCGCGGCTTATTCAACATCACTTGCGTTTGTGTACTCAGCGTCGCTATTGGCGTGCGTAACTCATGAGCGATATTGTCCGAAAACCGTGACAAGGATTCAAAATTACTTTCGAGCTTGACCATCATAGCGTTATAAGATTCCGCGAGCGGCCTTAGCTCCAATGGCATATCACTAACGATGACGCGCTCATCCAACCTTTCAGGATTAATGCCTTTCATCTTTTGAATAATAGTTGCCAAAGGTGCAAAACCCCAATAGACGCTCAATGCCGCTATGGAAACCAGCAGTAAGGTAATCGCAAATAAAATCATACTGAGCTGGCGATTAAACTGTAATAAATACTGATGATGCACGTCGATCGGTAAGGCGATAAGCGCGAGCGTATTACTGTCTTCAATAATCATCGCCCGATAGCGTCTGTCATTGATATTAATGACAAACTGCTGATCGTCATTATCCTGCTGCAATGACCATAAGTTAAAATCTACGCTGAGCTCATTGGCAAAGTTGCTAGGGGTACTCGATAGTAGGCGTCCCTCTTTGTCAGCAATGATGGTCTTTAAATCGTAATCTTGCTGAGAAGAATGTAGATGGTTAGCGCTTTCTGTTGCCGTTGAAAGAAGTGGCTTTTCAGAAAGTGGGTTTATAGAAGATGGCGAGCTTAGTAGGTTTTGAGACGTTAGCCGGTCATCAGAGTCTGTTGCTCGCTTACGTAAATTAAAAGCTGCGTGGGTAATAATCTCAGCATCCATTTGTTCAAAATGCCCTTTGACAGAGCGCTGTACCCAAATATAGATGATGACTTGTGAGACGACCACGAATATCGTTAGCAAAAATACCGTGCGCCATAAGAGTGGTAGGCGGCGGTTGTCAAATTTATATCTCATGTTACTTGGCTTCTTACTTAGCGGCAGAATGTTGCGCTTCGATACTGGGGTGTGTAGTGGTATCGCTATCGACCGCATCCAATCGGTAGCCCATACCCCGTACAGTGTGTATCAATTTCATATTATGATTGTCGTCTATTTTTATGCGCAGGCGTCTTATCGCCACATCGATCACATTGGTATCATTATCGAAGTTCATGTCCCACACTTGAGAGGCGATGACCGAGCGCGGTAATACTTCACCACGGCGCTCCAGCATGAACTGTAACAAGGAAAATTCTTTCGCGGTCAGTTTAATAGGCGCGTCTCCCCTATGCACAGTGCGCTTGGCAATGTCCATTTTGAGATCGGCTATTTGCATGAGCGTACTTTTATAGTCCGATTGATTGGCGCGCCTTAACAAGCTTTTGATACGAACGATTAATTCTGCAAAGGCAAAAGGCTTGGTCAGATAATCATCGCCACCAATCTCGATCCCTTTTATTTTGTCACTTAAATCATCTTTCGCCGTCAAAAACAGCACGGGCGTATGCTTGCCAGCAGCTCGGTAATTACGTACCAGCTCAAAGCCACTAACGTCAGGCAGCATGACATCCATGAGTATCACACTAAATTCTTCAGTCATTAAGGCATGATAGCCATCCAAGCCTGTCAGGTGATGGTCAACAATAAACCCCGCTTCCGTTAGCCCTTTCTTTATATACTCTCCAAGTTTTTTCTCATCTTCTATCAATAGCACTTTCATAGTTTTTCCACCTAATGTCATTATAGTTATCAATAAAGTCTATCAAGCCCTTTGTCATAAACGATTGCTTTGGATAAAAGTATATTCTGACGCCTAATATTAAGAGAAGAAAGATGACAAAGTTGTATTGTTTATGACAAACATGTCATGTCTCAGTCATCAAGCTGTCAGTCACCATTTAGTATTATAAATCAACGCTACATAGAAGCTCTTCTATAATACAGATAGATTCTATAAATTCAGCGGTTATTTTAATTAGACATTCTATTACTCATCTACTCATCTTTAAAAGGACTTCACATGAAAAATTATAGTTCACTCAAAAAAGCGGTACTACTATCAGCATCGATGCTTATCGGTGTAACAGCGGCTAATGCGCATACGACCAATCTAAGCACTTCAATTATCGATAGCTGCGATAACGTTACCAAGTTTGCTAAAAACCTAGATCACAATAATGCAAATGTATCGGATGCTGAAATGAAAAGCTATATCGATGCTAGAGTTGCTTGTGAAGTTCAGCATCAAGATCAGCACTTGCAGTCTGAAAAGGATTTCGTGAACAAATATGGTCGCGATCGCGATAGAAGCCCTCAAGTCATACTAAAGGATTCTATTAAGAATTAAAATCTAGAAACGTTAAGATGACAATATTGTAATCTTATTGTCATCTACCAGTCAGAAAGAATAAGGTATCATCTAAACCAATTTAACAGTCTTGACATTAAACAGACTCAGGCGTTAATAAAATAAATAGGAATTAATTATGTCATTATCTAAATCAATCGCTGCCACTGCTGTAGCTCTAATCCTTTCAACCTCAGCTATGGCGCATTCTCCAGAGATGCATGCGAAAAAAGATAGTATGAGTTGTGAAAAGATGGAGAAAAACATGCAAATGATGGAAAAAATGCAAAAAATGGATCATAGCAAGATGGACATGAACGACCCTGCCATGAAAGCTATGATGGCGAATATGGGCAAAATGAAGCAAATGCATGAAAAGAATTGCGCTACCAAGGACCAAGGATAATAACTCTGATAGTCACAGCGCTTCTAAGTAAATCTAGCTTCGATAAATGACGAGTCAAGTTCAACCACAAGCTTTGTTGGGCTTGACCTCATTAAATACTAAACTAATTTTAACAGCAGTAGACTTTAAACAGATTCAGGCGTTAACAACTTTCAATAAATAAATAGGAATTAATTATGTTGCAATTTAAATTACTGTCTAAATCAATCGCTGCCACTGCTGTAGCTCTAATCGTTTCAACTTCAGCTATGGCGCATTCTCCAGAGATGCATGCACAAAAAGATAACATGAACTGTGAAAAGATGGAAAAAAACATGAAAATGATGGAAAAAATGGATCATAGCAAAATGAATATGGATGATCCTGCCATGAAGTCAATGATGGCGAACGTAGGTAAAATGAAGCAAATGTACCAAAAGCATTGTGTCACTAGTGACAATGATTCTAAGTAAATCTGACAGCGCTAGATAAAGAGTCAGGGTCAACTATTAAAACTCGTAGACCCTGACTCTATCAAATACTAAACTAATTTTAACAGCAATAGACTTTAGGACAGACATATGAAATTTTTATGGGGTGCGCTTTTTACCGTGTTTGTGGCAATCGTTGGGGTCTTTGCAGTTGTTAGCAGTGGTATTGTGAATATCGGTGCAGATCAAGGGCATACCCCACTGGTTTATAATTTTTTAGAGACGGCTCGCACGCGCTCTATAGCAAATGCTAGTAAAGATATTGTAGTGCCAGATCTAAAACAAGTGGATATGATCAGCTCTGGTGGTGCAGACTACAAAGATATGTGTGCAGGTTGTCACTTGGCTCCTGATGTAGAAAAAACAGATCTAAGCGAGTATCTGTATCCGCGTCCGCCTAATTTTACTAAGGCTGAAGTTGTCGCGCGTTATGATAATAAAGCGGGGGCACAACAGAACTTTTGGGCGATCAAACACGGTATCATGGCCTCTGGTATGCCAGCATGGGGCGCAACCCATGATGACGATAGAATGTGGGCGATGGTGGCTTTTATTAGAACGCTACCTGAACTAAATGCCGACCAATATACAATGCTCACCACAAGATTTAATAGCGATATGATGGACATGGATATGAATGATATGGACATGGAGATGATGGACGCAGATATGATGGATATGTCGGGTGAAGGTGCTGAGATGCAGCATTAATTGTTGAATAAAAAACGCAGTGCTAGGTAGTACTGCTTTTTAGGCTTTAAAGCTTGCTCGTATTACTTCATTTAGTGGTCGGGCGTGATTTTCTAAAATACTCAATAATCAAACGCTCAGGAGTGGTTTTATGGGACGCTATACTAATATATTCACTAGTGGACATAACCGGGTATCAGGTCGTGTCCTTTTATTGTTAACGGCATCCTCACTATCGTTAACACTAGCTGCTTGCAGCCAAGCTAATACTAGCGCCTCTGATTCAGAGACAGCACAACCAAAAGAGGCTGTTGTTGCTACGCAAACAGCACAAGAAGCTGAAGTTGCTACGCAAGAAGTAGAAAAAGCTGAAGTTGCACCGATTATGACCCCCGTAACCACTCAGTCCACGTTACTCAAAAATGTCTCAGCAACGGTTTATAAAGATCCAAACTGTGGCTGTTGTAAAGACTGGGTAAGCTATGCAAAAGATAATGGTCTAAGTGCAACCACGCAGCACCCTAAAGACTTGTCCTTATTTAAAGATCGTTACGGCGTACCAAAGGAAATGCGCGCTTGTCATACCACAGTGACAACCGATGGCTATGTGTTTGAAGGTCACGTTCCTGCCAAATATATGGCACAGTTCTTAGAAAACCCACCGGTACAAGCGATTGGACTTGCCGTACCCGGTATGCCAGTGGGTAGCCCTGGCATGAAATATCAGGATAAATTCATGCCGTATAAAGTCATGCAATTGAACAAAGATGGCAGCACAGAAATATATGCTACTATTGAGTCTCCAGCTCAGCAACTGTAAATTTAGTTTTACTTAAATAGTGTTTTAGTTAACTTACTGGTAAGTTATTGATGTATTATTAAAATACAGGCTTAAATACCATCTCGTAAAATAAATTAGGTCAACATTATGAATAATAAGAACATGTTTAACCGCAGGCGTTTTTTGACAGGGTCATCGACCCTGCTTGGTGCGTCAATGCTATCCACGCTGCCATCCATTGCTAATAGTGCGCTAAGCAAAGGTCAGCAAAACGTTGTCGTCAATAGTGATAAAGCCGATCATGTCGTCCCTATCTTGACGGGTAATGAGTTTGACCTTTACGTCAGCGAAAAGATGATTACGGTTAATGGTAAGTCAAGTATGGCGACGCTCATTAATGACTCATTGCCAGCGCCGACGCTTAAGATGCAAGAAGGCGATACGGTCATCATCCGTGTCCATAATCAACTGAATGAGTCGACCTCTATTCATTGGCACGGCTTGCTCGTTCCGTTCGAGATGGACGGCGTGCCTGGCATCAGCTTCGATGGTATTCCTGCCAATAGTACGTTTACTTATAAATTCAAACTCAAGCAATCGGGTACTTATTGGTATCACTCGCACACGGGCTTTCAAGAACAGACCGGTATGCGCGGTGCTATCGTCGTTGAGGCTAAAGGACGAGAACGTCACCCTATCGCAGAAGACCATGTCATTTTACTTAGTGATTGGACGCACCGTGATCCGCATAATTTATTGAAACTACTAAAGCAGCGTGCTGGCTTTGATAATTATCATCTGCCAGACTTTAAAAAGCTATTGTCCGATATTGCCGCTACGGATCTAAAAGCTGCTTTTGATAAGCGCAAAACGTGGAATCAGGTGCGGATGATGCCGACAGACTTTACTGATTTATCTGGTGAGACCACGTTTACTTATCTTATGAATGGTAAAACCACAGCGGCTAACTGGACGCAACTTGTCAAGGCTGGACAGCCTGTCAAACTACGTTTTATTAATGGTTCAGCGCAGACGATATTTGATGTACGCATCCCCGGCCTAAAAATGAAAGTCGTCGCGACGGATGGGATTGATGTCAGTCCCGTCGATATCGATGATTTCCGTATTGGGGTGGCCGAGACTTATGATGTCATCGTGACGCCCACTAAAGACGCGCATACCATATTTGCTCAAAACATAGATCGGTCAGGCTATGTTGCGACAACGCTTGCTACCAAAAAAGGGGCTCGTGCTGCGATACCAGCGATGGATAAAATCGAGTGGCTCACCATGGCAGATATGATGGGAGCTATGGGTGCGAATGGCTATGACGCCAAGCACGCCAAAACAGAATATGACTTTAAGTCCGATATGCGTGTGGACAGTCCACGTATGAACCTTGACGATCCAGGTATCAACCTGCGCAATATTAATAGAGAGGTTTTGAATTATAGTCAGTTGCGCTCTGTCGGCGATGAGATAATGGCAGAGCAGCGCAAACCCACCAGAGAGATTGAAATACATCTGACGGGAAACATGGAGCGCTATATTTGGGCTCTAGACGGGGTTATGTTCAAAGATGCCGCACCGGTCAATATTAAGCCGGGCGAGCGCGTACGTATTACCTTAGTCAATGACACCATGATGAATCATCCCATGCATTTGCATGGTATGTGGAGCGATCTGCGGATGCCTTCAGGTGAGTTTCAAGTACGTAAGCATACGATAATGGTACAGCCTGCACAAAAGATAAGCTTTGATGTCACCGGAGAAGCTGGCAGATGGGCATGGCATTGCCACTTGCTCTATCACATGGAAGCAGGGATGTTTAGAGAAGTTGCCGTTGTTTAAGCAAATCTTTGGTTGATAGGTGAGAGATGAGATGAAAATACATAAAGTAGGTTTACGGTTCGCCGGGGTATCATCATTGGTATTATTAGCATCATCATTTGCTAATGCTGCTGACCCGTCCACGGTTAAAAAAGACATGACTATGTCAGATATGGACCATAGTAGTATGGACATGTCGGATATGGATCATAGCAAAATGGATATGTCTGGTATGGACATGTCGGATATGGATCACAGCAGCATGGATATGTCGGGCAATATGTCAGATATGGACCATAGTGGCATGGATATGTCAGGCGATATGTCGGATATGGATCATAGTGGTATGGATATGTCAGGCGATATGTCGGATATGGATCACAGTGGTATGGATATGTCAGGTGACATGTCAGATATGGATCATAGTGGCATGGATATGTCGGGCGATATGTCAGGTATGGATCATAGTGGCATGGATATGTCGGGCATGGATCATGGCAGTATGGACATGTCAGGAATGCAAGGTGGCGAAGCTCCAGCTGATGCTCGCAGTCCTGACTATTCAAACGGTGTTCCCTATGGTCGCTTTGGTAAGCCTGTGATGATGGGTAGCTTACCGTTATGGGGCGTATCAGTAGACGATTTGGGCTATCAATTTGACGATGATCAAATCAATTATAAGTTTGATACGTGGTACGGTACAGACAGCAACCGCGTAACGCTACGTAGCGAAGGTAGTGTTCAGACTAAGGACGATAAAAAAATTGATAGTCTGACCTCGCTCGCTTACTGGAAGCCTCTCGGTATCTATTGGAACGGAGAAGCAGGTGTCGCTTATGATACCAAAAACGATAAGGCTGCCCTTATGGCGGGTATCGTAGGTACTGCACCATACTTTGTTGAAACAGATGCAAGAGCCTATCTCTATACTGATGGTCAAGTACGTCTTGACTTAGGTACGGCATATGAGTGGCGTTTGACTCAGCGTTGGGTTGTCAGACCAGAAGTAGGGCTGACAGCCTTTAGTAAAGACGATACTGACAACGGTATTACTAAAGGATTTAATGAGTTTGGGGCTGAAGTTCGGTTAGCTTATGAAACCCTAAGTCGTCAATTATCACCCTACGTTGGTTTTAGTTATGCATCAGCCTTAGGGGATGCACGAGACTTACGCCGCCAAGAAAACGTAGCCGTTGACTCTAGTAGTGTAACCGCTGGCGTAATGTTCTGGTTCTAAATTATAAAATGTCCATTATACCAATATTGTTAAATTTAAAGAGGTCACATTATGAATACTGCTAACAATGCTGCTAACAATGGGAATATGAATCATCAAAGCCATCAACAGGGTATAAATCCTTATGTGAAGTTCACTTTGATGATATTAACATCCACAGTGGTGATGTTTATCATGATGTATTTTAATACCTATAAATTGGATCACGTCTATTTTAGTGAAACCCGAGCTTATATGGCATTGTATATGGGCGCTGTGATGGCCATTATTATGCTCGCCTTTATGAGCAATATGTATAAAAAAACCAAGATAAACTTGATGGTCTATGGGGTTAGTGTGGTGTTATTTGCCTTTGGTCTATGGGGTGTGCGCTCGCAGCAAACTGTCGACCAAGTAGATTGGATGCAAGCCATGATTCCGCATCACTCTATTGCTATTTTGACCAGTGAGCGTGCCGATATAGAAGACCCACGGGTAAGAGAGTTGGCGGATGGCATTATCGAAGCACAAAAGCGTGAAATCGCTGAGATGCAGCAACTTATTGATGATTTAGAATGATAATAATAAGTAAGTTCTTTTTTAAAGACTATTTATTAAGTCGTGACTTTTAATTCTAATTATACCTACTCCTTACTTCAAAAATAACCTGTAAAACTGAAGTTCTACGAAGAAATAGATTAAGGTCGAATAAGTATGAAGCAAGATAGAACGACTCGCTATCAGAAGGATAGTTTGACATTATCAGGAACAGTTATGCTAGGTACCGGTGTCATGATCGGCGCTGGTATTTTTGCTCTGACTGGTCAAATGGCTCAGATGACAGGTTCGCTTTTCCCCTTGGCGTTTTTAGCCGCTGCAATCGTTGTTTCTTTTAGTGCCTATTCCTATATCAAAATCTCTAATGCCTACCCATCAGCTGGTGGTGTCGCGATGTACCTACACCAAGCGTACGGAGATCGTTTACCGACTGGCTTTAATGCCCTGCTGATGTATTTCTCCATGGTTATAGCGCAGAGCTTTTTGGCTCGGACGTTCGGGTCATATACCATGCAGTTATTTGGTGGCGATGACAGCGGTCGCATGGTATCCGTTCTTGGCGCAGCGCTTATTCTTGCTGCATTTTTGATTAATTTGCTTAGCAATCGTTGGATCCAAGGGGTCGCATCGGTTATCGGTATTATAAAAATTGTTGGGATTCTCATCTTCGGGCTGGTTGGTGTCTGGCTGGCTGATAGCTTTGCAATTGATTCTTCTACATTAGGTGACACTAATACTGTTGGTAACTTTCTTGGCGCAACGGCGCTAGGCATACTGGCCTTTAAAGGCTTTACCACGATCGCCAACAGTGGCTCGGAGGTAAAAGACCCTCATCGTAACGTCGGCCGTGCCATTATAATTTCAATCGCAATCTGCGTAGTAATTTACACCCTAGTCGGTTTCGCGGTGTCTAGTAATCTATCTCTTGCTGAAATTATTGAAACCAAAGATTACTCTTTGGCTGCCGCCGCACGCCCAGCACTTGGCGACTATGGTCTATGGTTCACAGTAGCAATCGCAATGGTAGCTACCGCTGGTGGTCTCCTTGCTAGTATCTTTGCAGTCTCTCGTATGCTCGCTATGCTAACCGAAATGAAGCTGGTACCCCACCGTCATTTGGGGATGCCAGGCAGCGTTCAAAAACACACACTGGTCTATACCGTGGTGTTGGGTTTGGCTTTCACAACGTTATTTGATCTTTCACGAATTGCAGCGCTTGGCATTGTTTTCTATCTGATCATGGATATCGCTATCCACTGGGGTGTTCTAAGATACCTCCGTCAAGACATAAAAGCGGTGATGTGGGTACCTGTAGTGGCCATACTTCTTGATATCTTAGTCCTCGGTGGTTTTATCTGGATCAAACTACACTCAGATCCATTCGTGCTTGGCGTAGCAGTCGTTACTATCGTAGTGATTGCTGTGGCTGAGCAGGTTTATCTCAAGTCGTCAGCGAGGAGAAAGGCTATCGAAAAAGATGCACTTACACACCAACATTGACAATAACATTAAAGGATTTATAAAAAACTGTTTGGTTTAAAATTGCGTAGATTTAAGCGTCTACTTACTATCTTCAACAAGTGATTTCATGCAATACGATATTCATAAAGAGAACGGGGAAAGTAAGCCATGAATGAGTCATTTAATCACGCTGGAACTTGGGGTCTCGCACTAATTGTTATTGTGCTCATTTCTTGGTTCTTTTACCGTTATTTCGCACCAAAGAACTGGCGTGAATGGGCGGGTGCTGGTGTAGTTCAGGCTTTCATCATTGCACTTTACGCAGAAATGTATGGCTTTCCGCTCACTATATATTTATTAGTACGGTTTTTTGGTTTAGACAGCCAATATATCAGCGCCAGCTTATGGTCGACCCTTGTTGGTTTAGGTGAGACAGGCATGATGATCTCAATGCTACTCGGCTATGCTATTGCATTTTTAGGAGTCGGACTTTTTGCTCAAGGTTGGCGTCAAGTCCATAAAGCACGGGGTGAGAACCGCTTGATGACGGAGGGGCTTTATGCCTACGTGCGTCATCCTCAGTACACGGGGTTGTTTATTGCGCTGTTCGGGGAAGGCGTAGTGCATTGGCCAACACTATTCTCAATCGTTCTGTTTCCAATTATTGTACTAGTTTATACATGGCTCGCTCGACGTGAGGAACAACAGATGCTCAAAACATTTGGAGAAGATTACCTTGCCTATAAACGGCAAGTGCCAATGTTTATTCCTCGTTGGGGTAGATGGCGTCAACTCGCTGCCGCCTCACGAATCAAGAAGTAATATTAGTACAGCATAAAGCTTTTACTCACACTGCTTTCTTAGGCTTAAAACGGACAGATGGACGGTTGATGGGTTTAAGCTTGAACGACATCATGTAATAACAAGAAGTATTAAGATGGCTAAATCAAACTTAACAACAAGTACTTTGAGGATTGCTCCTGTTGGCAACAGTGTATCGCTGTTTCTACTCATTAGTTACCTGTTATGCATAGGCTTTGGCTTACTTGCACCCGAACAGATAAGTATGCATGAAGCTTGGGCGCCTCTACTACCTGGCTTTGAGTGGTTGACGTGGACAGGTTTTCTAATTGGGCTTGTAGAATCGTATCTTTACGGTTGGTATTTCGCAATCTTATTCGTGCCACTATATCGTTGGTTCGCAAAATAGTTCAAAGGTACTCGTATATGAATAGTCAGCAAATCTTTTCAATTTGAGCGAAAATGAATTGAAAAGTTAGAGTAATCACAGTTTAGAGTAAGGAGAAATAATAATGAATGGCATGATGAATGGGTCGATGAACGGCTCAATGATGCAGGGTATGGGCTGGGTTATGATGCTTATCTGTTTGTTATTCATCTTACTGGTTTTCGCAGTACTAGTATTAACCATCAAGGCTCTGCTCAAGTATTTGCGTGATAAAGACTAAATTCCAATTGAAAAGTATAGAAATTATTTTTTAGAGGTTTTTAGATTAATGATTAGATGAATAGCAATCAAGGATTGATGATAGTGCTTTAAGAGCTGTATTTATTATCAATATTTATTGTCTTCAAGGAGTAGTTTTATGAAACATATTGCCGATGAAAAATCTATCAAAGGTGGTCAGTACGATAAAGTACCAGAAAATTATAGTGGTACGGTTTATATCTGCCCGATGCATCCTGAGGTTAGAGATACTAAAAAGAGCAATTGTCCGATATGCAGTATGTTTCTTAAGCCTGAAGACGAGGTTGCTGAATCCGACAACAATAAAGATAGTCATGCGCATTGTCATGGAACGGATGCTAATAATAGTAATGAGGCAAAACCTATCGAAGACGGCAAGTACGATAAAGTACCGGAAAATTATAGTAGTACGGTTTATATCTGCCCTATGCATCCAGAAGTAAGAGATATCGAAAAAAGTGACTGCCCAATATGCGGGATGTTTCTTCAGCCTGAAGACGAAGTTGCTGAATCCAACAACAATAAAGATAGTCATGCGCATTGTCATGGAGCGGATGCTAATAATAGTAATGAGGCAAAACCTATCGAAGACGGCAAGTACGATAAAGTACCGGAAAATTATAGTGGTACGGTTTATATCTGCCCGATGCATCCGGAAGTTAGAGATACTAAAAAGAGCGATTGTCCGATATGCGGTATGTTTCTTAAGCCTGAAGACGAAGTTGCTGACTCTAGTAACAATGATGATCACGCTAGCTGTCATGGAAAGAGTGGTGGTAGTGGCGAAGTAAAATCTATCAAAGGTGGCAAGTACGATAAAGTACCAGATGATTATAATGGCACGGTCTACACTTGCCCTATGCACCCTGAAGTTAGAGATATTGAGAATAGCGGCTGTCCAATATGCGGCATGGCACTTGAGCCAGAAACGATCACCATTGGCGAAGAAGATACCTCAGAGCTTGACGATATGACCCGCCGATTTTGGATATGTACGGTACTCACTATACCGCTATTAATATACGTTATGAGCGGTATGTTTGGAGTTGACTTTAGTCAGTATGGTGTACCTTCACAGGTTTTACAGTGGGCTGAGTTAGTGCTTGCGACACCTGTAGTGCTTTGGGGAGCCGCCCCGTTTTTCGTCCGTGGTTGGCAGTCAATAAAAAGCCGCAATCTCAATATGTTTACTTTGATTGCGATAGGCGTAGGCGCGGCTTTTGGTTTCAGTCTGGTAGCAACCTTTCTGCCCGGTATTTTTCCAGACAGCTTTAGAGATGCTAACGGACAAGTCGGTGTCTACTATGAAGCAGCAGCTGTCATTGTAACCTTGGTATTACTGGGTCAAGTATTAGAGCTCAAAGCCAGAAGTCAGACTTCAGGTGCGATTCGAGCGTTACTTGAGCTAGCACCACCAACCGCAAGACGTGTGGAAGAAAATGGTGAAGAAGTCGAAGTCTCGCTTGATGAGGTCGTCACTGGCGATAAGCTACGGGTTAAACCAGGTGAGAAGTTACCCGTAGATGGTACAGTGATCGACGGTAATAGTAATGTCGATGAATCAATGGTAACGGGTGAACCAATCCCTGTATCAAAAGTAGCAGGAGATACCGTGACTGGTGGTACGGTAAACGGCACCGGAACGCTATTGGTCGAAGCGGTCAATGTTGGAGCAGATTCGGTATTATCTAAAATTGTACAAATGGTTGCCGAAGCCCAGCGTAGCCGCGCACCTATACAGAAATTGGTAGATAAGGTGGCTGGGTGGTTCGTACCGATTGTGCTTATCTCCTCCGTCATTACCTTTATTGTCTGGGCGATATTCGGCCCTGAGCCCGCTATGGCCTATGCTTTGGTTAATGCCATTGCGGTACTGATTATTGCCTGTCCTTGCGCCCTTGGTTTGGCAACGCCGATGTCCATTATGGTTGGTACTGGCAAAGGCGCGCAAAACGGTGTCCTTATCAAAAATGCTGAAGCGTTAGAGAGTATGGAAAAAGTCGATACCATTGTCGTCGATAAGACCGGAACACTGACCGCTGGTAAGCCTGAGCTTACCGCAATTGATGCGCAGGTAGGTCAAGATGAAGACGAGTTTTTAGCCTTAGTAGCCGCAGTAGAAAGTGCAAGCGAGCATCCTTTAGCAGAAGCTATCGTTAGAGCGGCTCAAGAAAGATCACTCATTATTCCTAAAGCTACTGACTTTAATTCGACTACTGGCGAAGGCGTACAAGCCGTGGTCGATGGTAAGAAAGTCGCTATTGGTAACTCTAAGCTTATGGAAAGCCTAAATAGTTTTGATAGTGAGCTGTCCACCAAAGCTGATGTCCGTAGAAAAGACGGTGAAACGGTCATGTTTGTGGCTATAGATGGTAAAGCTGCTGGTATTATTTCAGTTGCTGACCCTATTAAACCAAGCACCAAAGAGGCGATTTCATTGCTTCATGACGCAGGTTTAAAAGTTGTGATGCTAACCGGTGACAACGAAAAAACTGCGCAGGCAGTCGCTAATAAATTAGGTATTGATGAAGTTCATGCGGATGTCTCACCAGAGGACAAAAACCGTATTGTCAAAGAAATGCAAGACAGCGGTAAACTGGTAGCTATGGCGGGTGATGGTATTAACGACGCACCAGCGCTAGCGCAAGCTAATGTTGGTATCGCTATGGGAACGGGTACCGATGTGGCAATGGAGAGTGCGGGTATTACTCTGCTAAAAGGTGATTTAATGGGAATTGCAAAAGCTTATAAGCTTAGCCACGCCACCATGCGCAATATCAGACAGAACCTGTTTTTTGCCTTTATCTACAATGCACTTGGTGTTCCTATTGCCGCAGGTGTGCTGTATCCCATATTTGGGCTTCTGCTCAGTCCGATGATAGCAGCGGCAGCTATGAGCTTGTCATCATTCTCGGTGATCGCTAACGCACTTAGACTACGTCGGTTGGACTTGTGATGTAAATGTTAGTAAAAATTGTCAAAACGTAATACCCAATACGGGTTTTATTAGAATTTAAAAATAAGGATATCGTTATGGGTAGTTTCTCTATTACACATTGGCTGATTTTGTTAGTAGTCGTAGTCGTTGTATTTGGTACTGCCAAGCTTAAAAACGCAGGTAAAGATTTAGGCGGTGCGGTAAAGGGTTTTAAAGAAGCGGTCAAAGATGAAGAAACCGAACACGCGCGTAAGAATCGGATGCTTGATCATGAAAAGAGTACGCCAACTTCAGATATCGACTTAAATACGCGTGTAGGTAATCAGGCTGATGATGTGGAAATCAGCCCTACCACTGAGGATAAGCATAAAGTGTAAAAAGTGTCATTAGCTGACGATACTCACTCGCCTATTAACTATTACATTTGACTGTTATGTTTGATATCGGATTTTCCGAGTTACTCTTATTTGGCATCATTGCCTTGATCGTATTGGGTCCAGAAAAACTACCACAGGCTGCACGTACCGCTGGGCAATGGTATGCCAAATTGCGTCGTATGATATCCACCCTACAATCTGAAATAGAGTCTGAGCTTGATCTGACTGAAACACGAAAACAAATGCAAGATGAGCTAGCAAACATCCGTCAGACTGAGACAGATATGAAGCGTGAGCTGGCAAAGATGCGTGGTAATATACAAAAATTTGAAGACTCACAGAATCAACACTCAGATGAGCCACATCAGCCAGTCGCTCTTGATGAGCAAGATCATCAGCCCAATAGCGCCTCCTCCTTAACCAAACAGGAGGCAGATAAATGAATCTATTTAAACGACAAAAAAGCCGACAACAAAAGATAGCGGATACAGAACTTGAGGCGACAATAAACACGGCTGATAGTCATAAGTCTGATGATGTGCTGAGTGCACTTGGTGACATGCCTATTACGGCGCACTTGATAGAGTTACGCGCCCATTTAATCAAGATATGCGTAGCAGTTTTAGTTATATTTTTAGCGCTGGTAGGGTTTTCACGTGAGCTCTATACTCTTTTATCAGATCCTTTGGTTGCTCAGTTGCCTGCTAATTCGACTATGATTGCGACCGATATCACCTCGAACTTTATGGCACCTATTCGTTTGACAATTTTTGTCGCTGCATTTTTAGCAATGCCTTATATTTTGTATCAAATTTGGTCATTCGTTGCGTCTGGTCTTTATAAAAAAGAGAAAAAAATAGCCATTCCAGTATTACTGTCTTCAATATTTCTATTTTATACGGGTGTTGCCTTTGCCTACTTTATTGTACTCAAAAGCGTATTGAAGTTTTTTATCCTATTTGCGCCACAAAATGTCATACCTATGACCGATATTGATAGTTATTTGAGCTTCGCTCTCAAGTTATTTATGGTATTTGGCCTCACCTTTGAGATTCCAGTAGTTACTTTATTATTGATATTAGTTGGGATCGTTTCTACTCAGAGTCTTGAGGATAAGCGTCGTTATATCATAGTCGGTTGTTTTGGGGTTGCAGCAGTAGTGACACCGCCCGACGGGGTATCTATGCTATTGCTGGCAATTCCAATGTGGCTATTATTTGAGCTGGGTTTGTTTTTAGCAAAAGTATTGATTAAAGAGGAACCAAGTATTGATTTAACCTCAAAAAATGAAACATAAAAAAGTTACTAACCTCAAACGCCTCTGTTTTTACTATTCACTAAATATGTCAATGTGAGCACTCTACTTAGCGATGGAATTTAAATGGAAGAAATAATCGATAACAACAAAAATGACAGTCTTGCAAATCGACTTAACAAAGAATGTTACTGCATTACCCTCGATCGTAAAGCCCTCAATACAAGCCTTCACGATCAATTGGTAGAGACTAGAAACAATCCAATAGGAGCGAACGAGCTTAATAAGCTTTTTTCAGCAACACCAGTGTTCGTTCCCAAAACAGAGATAGAGGCGATGGAACGAATCGTCAGGGCTATCGAGTCAGCTGCCGAACTGCCATTGTATCAAGAGCAAGTGCTGTCGTGGGCACCAGAAATAGCTGCTTTCGACCCAGGTCCAATAGGGGCTCTCATGGGTTATGACTTTCACTTGAGTAGCGACGGCCCCCAGCTCATCGAGGTCAATACCAATGCCGGCGGCGCATTTCTGAATGTGTTGCTCGCTCGCGCACAAAAACGCTGTTGCAACCCCTCAGAGCAAAGCGCTGCAACCAATCAAATGCTAGATAGGTTCGAGGAAGCAGTGTTTGACATGTTCAAACAGGAATGGCAGCGACAATCCACTGTTGCTATGCCCAATCGGATAGCTATTGTAGATAATGATCCCAAGAGTCAATTCATGTTCTTAGAGTTCCAATTGGCCTGTCAGCTGCTCCAAGCTAAGGGTATTGATACTGTGATACTAGATCCCTCTGAACTCGAATATGTCAATGGTGTGCTGACAGCCCATGGACAGAAAATCGATATGGTCTACAATCGATTGGTCGATTTCGCATTTGAGGAGCCTGACCATGCGCTGCTTAAGCAGGCGTATCTAGAGGATGCTGTGGTAGTGACACCCAATCCTCATGTACATGCTATGTTGGCCAACAAACACAACTTAACCTTACTATCCGATGCGCAGACATTGCATGCTTGGGGGCTAGATGACGCTGCAGTTGAATATCTAAAAAATTCTGTACCAAAGACACGAATAGTTGCAAGAGATGATGCAGCAGAGTTGTGGCGTACTCGACGAGACCTGTTTTTTAAGCCAGTGGCTGGTTATGGAAGCAAAGGCGTCTATCGCGGCAGTAAACTGACTCGACGCGTTTTTGAGAACATACTGGATGAGGGTTATATTGCACAGACTTTTGTGCCTGCAACAGAGCGAGCGCTAAAAATTGATGATACCGTAATGACGAGAAAGGTGGACATACGTCTTTATACGTATGGTGGACAACTGCTGCTACCTGCTGCGCGTGTTTATCAAGGCCAAGCTACTAACTTCCGTACGCCAGGCGGTGGATTCGCGCCCGTCTTTCAGGTGTGATTATTTGGGTTTGGCTTTTTAAGTAACTTTGAGCAACATTTACTATATGAATTGTTCTGTATGCTAATGTAACAATCAAAGGATCTTGCTGAACTGGGAAAATGATGATCCAAACCGTTATTTATTACTTCTTGCATTGAAATAATTACTATAGCCGATTATCCCATCCTAGAATGAGTTAACACATTTAGGACGGGACAGATACTAAATAAAAGGGATACGTTATCTTATGACGCGAAACGGACATAAATTTTTCTGACTTATTGTGCTTACGTTGTACTTACGCCGAGAGAAAGAAAAAACTACTGTTGATAGTTAGAGCGTGATAATCTGTGCTGTTCCTTCGACTATAACATAGCTTCCTTGAAGAGGGTGAAAAGTGGTTCTGGCAATTATAATGGCAGCGATTTTGATTGCTGTCTGTACAGCAATACATTACGGCGTATTAAAATTTTCGTCACAGTTTGTGACGCCGTCGCGTCATCCGGGACACTGCCTTGGGGTCACAGTTGCTTCAATCGTACTGGCTCATATCCTTGAGGCACTGCTTTATGCGGCTGGGTTCTGGGTTGCTGTGCATAACTTTCAGGTTGGCGACCTGGCCTCGTCCTCACCCAACGGCAGTGCCCCCCTTAACTTTATGGACTACTTTTACTTCTCGCTAGTTAACTATACAACGCTTGGGCGAGGTGACCTCATGCCTGACGGTCATCTTCGATTTATGACCGCGATGGAGGCCTTTCATGGTTTCCTATTGATTACAGTGTCCGGAACCTTTGTGCTTCAGATCATGAGTGGTCAAAAACCCCTTTCAAATTAGCTAAACATCCTCTCAACGATATATCGCGCAGTACTTCATGTCAGGATATGGATATTGCCTACTCCGGAAGAGCTTTGAGAGAGTATGGTTATCGCTTTACTCGATCTACTCGCATTCGGTACGCTTCGAAACCAGCCACCCAAGAAACATCCACTTGATAGTGTAGATCAATACTATCGGGACGACCACCCACTGAGCAAGCGGCAACACACCTGTGCCAAGCAGTGGCATTTTAGGCATAAGATCACTATAGCTCCACCTCTGACCGGCTCCAGTTGCCCAATACTCAAAGATTATGGTCACAATCAGGCCAACGGCAAAGTACATTAATAAAGTCGATAGACGCCATGGCTTTGTGATCCAGAACCAGTCTCTTGTAAACAGTGCCGCAAGCGCGTAAGCACTAAAAGCAATATTAGCATCACCGACAGTTGCCCGTGTACAAAGCTCGATTACCTGCCAATGGCTCACATCAGGCATGTCAGCAAAAAAGGGGACTTGTGCCATTTCCCAAAAAAAATGTAGAAAGAAGCTTACCCCCCAAATCATTAAAGTAAGCACAGCTGACGCTACTACTCGATGCGATTGGTTTACTAAAATCATAATACCTCCAAAAATATCCATAGCAATAAATACAGCTCTATGCTCAATTGACTGTCGTTACCAGACCGAGATACTATTTATTAGTGTCTCCAAATGCTAAATTAGCATGTTACTTGATGCGCATATTTATCACAGTTAGGTGACTAATTCCCATATATTAGACGATGGGTTCGCGCATTTTTTCAGGTGTGATTGTCCTTTGCCACCAGCGCACTGTTTAAACTATTATCTTGAATTGGAAAAAACGATGATTCAGACCGTTATCCATTATTTTCTACATTTTGGCATGCCGCTGATTATCTCTTATCTATTTTTTCGTGACGACTATAAGCGCGTCTACCTCATACTCTTGGCAACCATGCTAGTAGATTTAGATCATTTGCTAGCCACGCCTATTTTCTCGCCCAATCGTTGTAGTATTAACTTTCATCCACTGCATACTTACTATGCGATGGCAGTATATATGGCTATGCTATTTTTACCTAAGCCTTATAAAATCATTGGTTTGGGCTTGTTATTACATATGCTAACCGATTTGAATGATTGCGTGATGACCTATCTTAATTGTCCGCAGTGCTTGATTGAAGCGCCTGCTCGTGAGTTGGTAGCAGAATTTGTCAGAGCTACTAAGTCTTGAAGCTACTAAATTTTGAAGCTGCTTTAGGCGGTGTTGTTTAACTCCTTTCTTATGAACCAGTCTCCTTAGAAGTTTGCGCAGAAGGCATACATACCTCGCTATTCAAACCTTAATTTTCTAACACTCATCTCAAAAATTTAACTATTCTGATGTAAATGGCTACATTATAGCGGTTTGCTATAAGTAACCTATAAGAGCTGCCTTGTCTGGCATCAATGCAGCGGTCGTCGGTTTACTACTAGCAGCGTTTTATCAACCTGTATGGGCAAGCGCTGTTCTTGAAGCTATAGAATATTAGAAGCTGTTTAGCATTCACAAATAGGCAGGGGATGCGGACTCAGTTACCGCTAGCAGGCTCAATGATATTTAGCCAAACATCTTTTGTTTTAAGTAAATGGCCTTGTCTTAAGCAAATAACCTTGCCTTAAAATCGTCTATCTAGATTTTGGTGGTACAGAATAAGTGCCAACCACATGAGCCACTAAGTCGCTAGAGCCTTCTGAATAAAGAGAAACCTCACCTACAATTAGTGTGCGCCCTACTTTCATCAACGTGCAGTCGGCGATGATACGGGCTTCTGCTGAGGGTTTACGCAAAAAGTTAATGGTCAGGTTCGTTGTCACTGTCAACGGTACAATGCCAATTTTTCCCAGTATCGCCACATAGATGGCTACATCAGCGATACTCATTAACACTGGCCCCGAGACCGTGCCACCAGGTCGCAGCTCATTGATACCTATCTCGTGCGACAAGATCGAACCCTTATCATCTACTGCCTCAACCCTGCATTTAGTTTGTGGAAACTCTGCCGTCATAAAGGCGACGATTTCTTCTTTGCTTGCAGACATACCTAGCCCTCGGTTTGATTATTTTCACTACCGACGCCAGCTCTTTGCTTGAGTAAGCGCCGTCATAAACAGTGATAGCATAACTGATATTATCAGCCGCATCTATGCCCACCTCATTTCACTTATGCGCCACTTTCACTGACAGTAAATCGATAAAAAAGATTATTAGCATAATATATATGTTAATGATTATCATTAACATATATAATGTTGTTCAAAGATTATTTGAATTTTTGGCTTGGATGACATGTTATGGCTCAACCACTTGCTCAGTACGATATCGAGAAAACACCGTTAGACATAGCTGATAAAGATCAGTTTATAAGTCATGTCAATGAAGAGCATCAAGATGAACTCGCTATGTTTATCAATGCATGGACTTCCACGACAGTGAGTGAGTACGATATCGCCTCGATAAAAGAGCTATATACGGATGGGATATTAATGGATGTCACAACCACCAATCATGACACCGAAACCTTAGCAAACACTGCCACTCTCAGCAGTCAATATTTTATCAATTTTACGACGCCTATTAGTGAGTCTATGACGCTACAAGAGCAATATATAACGCTATTACAAACCTCTGCCAATAAGCTTGGTAAGCGTACGATCAAGCTTCAAGAGCAGCGTTTTACTGTCATTAATGGCTACTACGCTAGCCCCAATATGTATCGATTAGTAGTAACCGCGCCTGATAATACGCCACTATCTCACCCCGGTTACGCGTATCTGTTTGAGCTAGATTCAGACGGCTTATCTGCCCAGAAAAATTCTTCAAAAGACCATTCAAGAGATAGCGACAAGCCTTTGCAACGCTATTATACCTTGCGAAAAGTATGGCAAGATTCGAGCAACTCGTCCGTCCAAGCGTGGATAGACGTCTACATCCATGGCGACACGGCAGGAGGCAACTGGGCTCGCGCGCTTGACTGCGGCGTGCAAATCAAAACAGTGCGTGAATATCCAGAAAAGACAGAACATCTCAGCGAAGGTCAGTGCTTACTCATCTGTGATGAAACCTCTCTGCCGACGATGGCCAATCTATTAGAGAACTGGCAGAATCCGTTGCCACCTTTAGTCATTGCCATCACTAACGATCCAGAGGATAGCAGTTATCTACAGACGCTAACGCTCAGTCATCGACTGCGCCATGATGCGCATTTTTTGCAAGACAATTTGTGCCATCTCATTAATACCCCAACGACTGATATTACTGAGCAAATAATGGTATTATTAAAGACACAATTTGCGAGACTGCCTCTCAAGATTGGAAAGGTATGGGGTGCGCTGGAAGCAGCGAATATCAAATCATTACGACAGCAATTAAAATCAACACTGGGTCTATCACGCCAAGACATGGTCATCAAAGTCTATTGGCGTGCACAATAATTATTATCTTTATCTGTTTATAAGCAGCCGCCATGTAGTAAATAATAGGCACTCGACAACCTATTAACTATTTGAGATGGCTCATAAATTTAGCTATTAATAATCATTGATGCCGATCACTTATCAACTTTAGACGACTCATTATATTACCTATCAAAAACTGACATTCAACACCATAAAAATAACTTTAGATTTAATCTAGTAATATATTGTAATGAAAATGATTATCGTTATAATATGCATTTAACCTACGTGCTGGAAATATTCATGCAACTGTCTCGCTTATATTCTGCTTTATTTCGCCCTAACCTCTTAGACATCTCTCGCCATCCATTTTCACTAAAATCACTGTGCTCATCTTGTCTGTCCACATCGGTAATATTACTGGGTGCAAGTCAAGCTGCGTGGGCACAAACAGAGGCAAGTGCCGATTCTCAAGCAGATACCCCAAGTGTGGTACTCGATGCGATTGTCGTGACCAGTAGCGCTGATGCGTCAGCCGATGGGTTACCAGATGCCTATGAAGGGGGTCAAGTAGCGACAGGAAGCCGCGTCGGAATCTTGGGCAATCAAGACATCATGGATACGCCGTTCTCTACTACCTCATATACCAATGAATATATCAGCAATCAACAAGCACAAAGTGTGGGCGACTTGCTCAAAAAAGACCCGACTGTTCGTGTCGCTAGAGGCTTTGGCAATTTTCAAGAAGCCTACTTTATGCGCGGCTTTGTCACAACCTCTGATGACACGATGTATAACGGTCTATACGGCATATTACCAAGGCAGTATATCGCTACTGAATTGTTTGAGCGCGTTGAGGTTCAGCGCGGGGCATCCGCCATGCTCAATGGCGCAGCACCAAGTGGTGGTAACGCTGGTGGTACGATTAACCTGCTGCCCAAACGAGCTGGCAATGACCCGCTACGTAAGGTGACACTCGGTTATGGTCAGGGCGATCAAGGCAAAGTTGCCGTAGACGTCAGTGATCGCTTTGGTACTGATGATGCGTTTGGCGTTCGCTTTAATGCCGCTTATCAAGATGGCGACAGCGCGATTGATGATGAATCCTCGACACTGGGTCTGGCGGCGTTGGGATTAGATTATAGAGGCGATCAGTATCGACTATCAGCTGATTTGGGCTGGCAAGACAACAAACTCAAAGAGACTCGTCCTAGTGTCACACTTGCTGGTGTTTCTAGAGTACCAAAAGCACCAGACGGCTCAAAGAATTGGGCGCAGCCTTGGACGTATTCAGATGAAGAAGATGTCTTTGGTACAATTCGAGGAGAATATGATTTTACTGATAATATTACCGCTTATGGTGCTTACGGTGTGCGAAGTGGTGAGGAAGAAAACTCACTGGCCAATCTAACCGTCAACAATGTTGATGGTGCAGGTACGTTTTATCGCTTTGATAATTCTAGAAAAGATTTGGTACAAAGTGCTGAGCTCGGTCTGCGTGGTAAATGGCAAACAGGTGAAGTGGCTCATAATTGGGTACTAGCAGCGGATCTCTATGACCAAGAAGAAAAAGGGGCATTCGCGTTTGATTTTGGCAATCAACCTGCGACCAATTTGTACCACCCTACCGACTACGCTGAGGTCCCTTTTACAAGCACAGCAATCTTCGGTGGTAACTTAGACGATCCAAAACTAACCAACGAGAAGCAATTCCAAAGCTTTGCGCTAGCAGACACCATATCACTGTTCGATGACAAATTAAAAACCACCTTAGGCGTGCGTCATCAGAATATAAAAACCACCAGCTATGATCCTAACACTCAGGCTAAAACGGCTGATTACGATAAAAGTGAGTGGACACCAAGTATCGGTATCGTCTATCAACCGAGCATGGACTGGTCTGTTTATGGTAACTATATCGAAAGCCTAGCGCCAGGCGCAAGGGCACCTCTGACTAATAGTAGTGGTGCTGTCACTAATGGTGGTCAAGATTTAGACCCTTATGTGAGTGAGCAAACTGAGGTTGGCGTTAAGTATGACAACGGTCTGATTGGCAGTAGTTTGGCGATATTCCGCACTGATGAGCCGCGTGCTTATATCAATGACTCAAACACGTTTACCGCTGCTGGAGAAAATCGCCATCAAGGGGTGGAATTGACTGTATTTGGTAGCCCGAGCGAAAACATGCGCTTCAATGCTGGTGTTACTTACTTAAATGCTGAGCAAAAAGACACGAGCGATGTGACGTTAGACGGTAATCGAGTCATCGGACTGCCGACGCTACAAAGCAACGTCAACCTAGAATATGATGTTGCGGCATTCGAAGGAATGACTTTGACCGGCGATATCATTCACACAGGTGCACGTTATGCCGATGCCGCCAACAGCTTAAAAGTTGACGGTTATACCACGTTAGATCTAGGTGCTCGCTACAAAACCATGCTCGCTGGACAAGACGTGACGCTAAAAGGAGTGGTTACTAACGTGACAGGAGAAGACTATTGGCAATCAGTAGGCGGTTATGCGGGTGCTGGGTATTTAAATGCCGGTGAGCCTACTGCGTTAAAAGTATCAGCGACGTTCGACTTTTAAGACATGCGGATTAAACCATATTTATAAGACTTAGATAAAAGGGATTAGGCACAACCTACTCCCTTTTATACCATCAAAAATACGCAAAAAAATATTCTATTATTGAGCCACTATGTCCTCTCGCACCACCGTTTCTTTATACCACATGATTTGGGCACACTATCGTCTGCCCTTTCTTAAAGTTATTTTTCTTAATTTGGTTAATGCGGCTGTCAGTGTGGGCATCATCGCTTTTATCAATCACACCTTTATTAGTCAGCCTGTTTTTAATACCTTATCGTGGGCAAGTTTGGGTCAATTCTCAGCCTTGGTTGTCCTGCTATTGGTCACTACTTTTTTATCACAATATGCCTTAACCCGTCTCGGTCACAAGTTTGTCTATGAGCTCAGAACCAAGCTGGTCAAACAAATCATCGATACCAACGTCCCACAAATAGACCATTTGGGTAGCGCACGATTACTCGCCAGCCTGTCCTCAGACATTCAATCAATTACCGTTGCCTTTGTCCGCATGCCAGAATTGGTACAAGGGGTGATTTTATCTACTGGGGTCGCTCTTTATTTGGGCTGGCTGTCATTGCCACTATTACTGATTATCATGGTTTGGATTGTGATGACCATTTGGATAAGTACTATTCTGGTTAAACATGTCTATCACCATCTCACCGCCATCAGAGAGATCAATGATGAGTTATATGCAGATTATCAATCGATAATAGAGGGCCGTAAAGAGCTCGCATTGAACCATCACCGCGCCGAAAAACTCTACCAACATGATTTTTTAAATCATGCCCAGTCTTATCAAGAGCGAATTATTAAAGCGGATACGTATCATTTATCGGCAGTGAACTGGTCGAACATCATGATGTTTGCAGCGATTGGGGTTGTGTTTGCCGTGTCCAACTATCTTGATATACCCATGGGCGTCGCGACCACTTTTTCTTTAACGATTTTATTTATGCAGTCACCTCTGCTCCATGCAGTTGGTGCTTATCCAACCATGCAAACAGCGCAAGTTGCCTTGGACAAAATACAATCATTGGAGCTAGCGGATTATCATTCAGCGTTTGCCACTGACACCATCGCAACAGACTGGCAATCTATTTCTTTGACCGATATTCACTACCGTTACGACAACAGTGATGCTGATACGTCTGCCTTAGTAACAGAAAAAACCGCTCACTCAAATGATATATTACAAGACGTCACTCTCACTTTAAGACGTGGCGATGTGGTCTTTTTGATTGGTGCGAATGGTAGCGGTAAGTCTACTCTTGCAAAGATTATTACAGGCATTTTTACCCCTACCACTGGCTCTGTACATATAGACAATCAGCTTATTGACTCCAAAAATAATACCGATTATCGACAGCTTTTTTCTGCCATTTTTAGCGATCAGCATCTTTTTAAACAATTGATTGGCAGTCATGGCAGCGATCCTGATATGACGCTAGTAACCACTTGGCTGCATAAATTAAATTTGCAAGATAAAGTCAGTGTGACGGATCATCGCTTATCTACGGACAAATTATCGCAGGGACAACGTAAACGATTGGCTATGTTAATCTCTGTTGCTGAACATAAGGACATACTGTTACTTGACGAATGGGCTGCTGACCAAGACCCTGCTTTTCGTCGCGTATTCTATCAATCATTGATTCCTGAGCTAAAAGCGCTGGGTAAAACCCTTTTTATTATCAGTCATGATGACAGCTACTTTGAGCATGCGGATCGATTGCTGCTGATGAAAGAGGGGAAATTGATCGAGCTGAATGCTGAAGAACGTCAACGCGCCAGTACCGATGCCATCTCTATGTTGAAGTAATACCAATCCCAAAAAGCATGATTAGCGACGTCAATCTCGCTTATTCTATAAAAAATAGTACTTGCACTCCTCTTCCTTGCTACCCAAATTTTTGGAAATGGTATACATATGGTCTGAAGCATAAATATTTAAGAATAGAGCAATAAGGCTAAAAAATGGGTGTCTTCTAGAAGACACCCATTTTTTCATCACAAGCAAGAGTCGATTGTTTATTTTAATAGTTTCTGTAGAAATCCAACACGCGATATCACCAAAAAGTCCAATAATCCGATGACGATAATAGCAATAATTGCGGTTGGAAAAATAATAGACACAAGCAGTAAGGGAATTGCAAACGGCCACCAGATAGAAAAACTTTGACCGCGTGCTGGTGGGTTTAGCCCCACTTTTTCACTGGAATGACGTGGACGGCGTTGCCACCACATAACATAACCGCTCACAGAAATAGCAATGACCGATAGGCAAAATAAAACGTTGGCAAGCACGCTCCATAATCCCAGCGTACCCATATGAATAGCGGCACCTGCTGCCATGAATTTGCCAAAGGGATTGTAATCATTAAAGCGAATGTCTGTTAAAACCTTACCCGAATAACGATCGATATGTACGGTACGATCCGCGGTTGGGCTCTTCATATCGTAGCTCATGGAATCTTGGCTAATCGTCCATACCCCAGTCGAGCCTTGAGGTAGATTCATCTGATAACGTCCTTCAAAACCAATTTCACGGACAAAGCGATCCACCGTATCAATCATAATAGGTATATTTGGCGCGATACCATTCTTACCCATGGTCGTCCCTGATACGGGCATCGGTGTCAACTCAAGCACCCAAGGTACATCTTTGGTACTGCCCGTGTTTAATACATCACCATGTGTGGGAGCCACGGCTGGTGATGCACCATGAACGTGCGGCGCGGCGTTAGTCATATCCATACCAGCATGGTGTTTATGGCTGGGGTCAATTGAAAGCGGTATGGGCGCAACGCCCCACTTACCTGCGGGAAATTGGCTCCATGCCTGCACGACTCGCTCGCCCCAAATACCAGCCCACGCCATGCCTGAAATGCAGAAAAATAACAACACAATAGATATCCAACTGCCTAGCGTCGCATGGATGGTTCGAAAAAATGGGCGTTTTTTCTTCAGCGTGGTATTGTCATCAGGAACCAACATGGCTTTGAAAGATTTACGTTTTTTCCACCACAGATACCATCCCGTTAAAATCATTAAAATAGTCAAGGAGGCCGTGGTTTCTTGGATATAGTCACCGACTTTACCCAATAGCAAATCACTATGAATAGCATCAAAAGTGTTATACAAACTACTATTAGTAGGTATGCTGTCAACAATATCGGCCGTGTAAGGATTCACCGACACCATATTGTCATGCCCTTCTGACACCACCTGAAACAAGGCCACCGTATTGTTCTCACGAGGAGCAATGTATTTTACCAATGTGCTATCGGGCAGCGTGTTGAGCGCGTTCTTAGCTTGAGTGGAGATAGGGGCTTGGGTAGCGACAGGTGCTTGCACCATCGACTCTGGGGTAGGCACAGTCACACGGTCATTGTCTCGCCCTGAGGTGTTAGACATGAGTATCATCCCAAGCCCTGTACACGCCAAAATAACTAAAAAAGGAGCGACAAACATGCCTGCATAAAAATGCCAGCGCCATACCGTAAAATAGCGTTGATTGTTAGTTGGTTGATGGGTGCCTCTGTTCATAAATATGACCTTTAACAATCTCTGGTTGCTCAATGAATAACCTAAATCTATCAAGAATTTTAATAAATCCTGTCCACTTATTGATCTCAAAGTTGATTTCAAATAGACGGCTGTATCATACGAGGAAACCGATTTAAACACCATCGTTTATAGTAAGAAATTATCATCATATTAGATATTTTTAGTCTATATAAATCTGTTTGACTCACACCAATTTAGAGCATACATACAATACATTTTGACGATGTATGCATCGCTCTATTGCATACAATATCTCCAAAAACTCTTTATTTGTAAATTTTTTATGATAATGATAATCATTAATGTTATTATTCCTTTTTTAATTTTTAGTATTTCATAATAATTTATAGGAGCTATGATGCGTTTTATCTCAACGTCTACATCCATTCGTCAAAAACGTTTAACACTCGCCGTGCAACTGGGATTGGCAATGGGTCTGAGTCACGCCGCTTACGCTGAGACGATACCGAATAACATCGAAAATAGTGTAGAGAACGACGTTGATAATGATGTTGATGAGACTGCGACACCATCAGCCATCTTAGATAGTATTACTGTCTATGCCGACAGCTATCGCAGTACAGGTACAAAAACTGCATTAGATCCCAATGATGCGCCCATGAGCTATACAAGAATCGATCAAGCATTACTGCAAAAACGCCAAGCAGACAGTGTCAATGCTGCATTACGTTATGAGCCAGGGGTGAGTGCTGAAAGTCGCGGTACCGTATCGATCTTTGACGAATACAACATTCGCGGTTTTAAAACTTACTCCAATTTTTATGATGGCTTAAGACTGCCCTACGATGGTGCTTGGAACCTGATGCCACAAGTCGATATTTACGCAACAGAAGCAGTCGAAATGGTAAAAGGACCAGCATCCTCGCTTTATGGTTATGCATCCCCAGGTGGCATGGTCAATCAAGTCGCTAAAACCCCCAAAAGCACCCAAGCGTCTGAAGTGCAGCTGCGACTCGGCAATCAAGACTTAAAAGAAGTGGCTGTCGATACCACAGGACCTATCTCAGACACGCTAAATTATCGTCTAGTGGCATTAAAACGCAAAAAAGATGGGCAGATGCAGACCACAGAAGAAGAACGCACGCTGATCAATCCGTCATTGGACTGGCAACCTACAGAGGATGTGTCCGTCCTTGCCAATCTGTTTTATCAAGATGATCCAGAGATGGTGCCCTCCACTCCGCTACCTGCCGTTGGCACTGTCTATAATGCCAGCTATGGAAAACTGAGCAGTGATGCTTATGCGGGTGACAAATGGAATCGCTTTAGCAAAGAAGTATTCATGCCCAGTGTCACAGTGAACTGGGACATCAATGATAAGTTGACGTTCAAGCACATTCTGCGCTATACCGATGCCGACGCGCAGCAGCGTAATATGTACAACAGCGGGTTTGTAAGCGGCAGTGACAAAATACTAAACCGTGTGGCCTACACCACTGATGAAAGTATGAACAACTGGACCACTGACAATCAGCTTGCTTATCAGCTGGATACTACCAATACCTCCCATAACCTGTTATTTGGTATTGAGTATCAAGAAACAGACAGCACCGCCACCTATTATGATGCTGGCGCGGACGGCACGCCAAACCTTGATTTGTCTAACCCAGATTTTTCGAAAATCAATGCCGATATGTTGCCTTTAGACGCTTATCGTCAAGATGAAGACATCGAACAAAGCCAGCTTGGGTTTTATGTACAGGATGAGATGAAATGGCAAGATTTGACGATAGTAGCCGGCTTACGTCACGATAATTTTGATAGTATCACTAAGCAGACAAAGGCTTCTGAAGGTGCCATCTATAGTGATCAAACTATTGACAATGATGCCTCGAAAACCAGTGGTCGTCTCGCAGCTATCTATGACTTTGATAATGGACTATCGCCTTATGCCAGCTATTCTCAGTCTTTTCAGCCAGTCGTTGGCAGTAATTTCATTACCAATGAAGCCTTCAGACCCACCACCGCCGATCAACTAGAAGCTGGTGTCAAATATCTCTCCGCCGATCGCGCCACACAAGGGACATTAGCAGTATTTGATATCACCCAAAAAAATGTAGTGGTGGCTGACGAAATCAACTATAGAAGTCAAACACAAACGGGTGAAATTACGTCCAAAGGGTTTGAAGTTTCAGGCAGCCACATGCTCAATGACTGGGTAGATATCAATGCAAGCTACAGCTATACCGATGCTGAGATTACAGAGGATGAATTCAACCCTGATGTGATCGGCAACACCCCAGCACAAACGGCAAAGCATAAAGCCACACTTTGGACAGACTATTACGCCACAGACAAACTGACACTCAATGCTGGCGTGCGCTATGAAGGCGGTATGCAACTTGACAAACAAAATTCAGATGCGCTGCCAAGCGTGACTTTGGTAGATATCGGCGGCAATTATCAAATCAATCCGATGCTCACTGTCGGCGCGAGTATCAACAATCTGTTTGATAAGACCTACGTCGGCGCTTGTTATGATATTAATAACTGCTGGATGGGGTCTGAACGCCAAATGTCCGTCAGCCTAAAAGCCCATTTTTAGGCAATGTAGGACTTACAATTACCAGAGAATGTCAGTCTTATAGATTGGCTTTCTCTCGAATGATGCATTATGGTATTAAACAATGGAATGAAAGGAAGTATTAAAATGGCA
Source organism: Psychrobacter sp. TB67 (assembly GCF_000511065.1). Lineage (NCBI taxonomy): Bacteria > Pseudomonadati > Pseudomonadota > Gammaproteobacteria > Moraxellales > Moraxellaceae > Psychrobacter > Psychrobacter sp. TB67. The sequence goes on along the minus strand of NZ_AYYA01000082.1, from coordinate 88,733 downwards.
AAACCCAATCCAAGATTGCTTGAAGTCATTCAGACCAAATACATCACGCCACATATGTGCCGCGTCACATTTGGCGGTGCTGAACTGACTGATTTTCCAGCAGATCAAGAAAGTGCTTATATCAAGCTGATGTTTTCTCAAGGCGATGACACTCGACCATTGATGCGCACCTATACTGTCAGCGCCCAGCGTGATAATGAGATAGATGTCGATTTTGCGCTGCATGAGACAGAAGGCCCTGCTTCAACATGGGCACGTAACGCCCAAGTGGGTGAGCAAATATGGGTAGGCGGCCCTGGACCAAAGAAGCTGATTAATAATGAGGCAGAGTGGTTTTTATTGATCGGTGACATGACAGCGCTGCCGGCGATTACCGTCAATCTTGCCCAACTACCTGCGGACGCACGCGGCTATGCAGTCCTTGAGGTGAGCACTGAAGCAGATAAGCAACTACTTAAAAAACCAGACAACGTTGACATTCATTGGGTAATAAACGCACATCCAAATGCAGAAAGCAGCCCATTACTTGAACATACTAAAACGCTTACTTGGCTAGCAGGGCAACCTGCGGTCTGGGCGGCATGTGAATTCCATAGTATGCGCGCCCTACGTCAATACTTTAAAGTAGAGCGTCCAATACCAAAAACGCATTTATACATATCCAGCTACTGGAAAGTCGATAGCACAGAAGATCAGCATAAAATTGTGAAACGCAATGATGCCGAAAGTCTAGAATAAAGCACGTTAAATAAAAAAAGTCCGCTTATTTGCGGACTTTTTCATAAAAAATATGATTAAGCAAGCAAGACATCACCATGCTCATCACGTAAGTTATTTTTCATCATTTTCCCTGCGCCGTTGAGCACGATATTATCGACAAAGACGACTTTGTCAGGTATTTGCCAACTGGCCACTTTACCTTGGTAGAACTCAAGAATTTGCGCTTCATCGACTGCCGAATCCGCTTCTTTGACGACAATCAACACTGGACGCTCGCCCCATTGCTTATGGGTCGCTGCAATCGCTGCGGCCATCTTAACCTCTGGGTGCTCCACAGCGATGTTTTCTAGTTCCACAGAAGATATCCACTCGCCTCCTGATTTGATCAAATCTTTTGAGCGGTCACGGATATTCATATAACCATCGCCATCAATCGTAGCGATATCACCGGTATCAAACCAGCCATCGGCAGTGATGGCATCTTTATTTTCAGTGAAATAATCATCAATGACCCAATGCCCGCGAATCTGCAAGCGCCCTTGTGACTCACCATCTTCAGCAACTGGCTGGTCTTTTTGTTCCGTATCCATCAGACGTATCTTGACACCATAAGGAGGGCGACCTTGCGATTTACGCAGCTCGTTAATCTCTTCTTTACTGAGTGATTTGTGCTTGGCTTTTATCTGATTCATCGTGCCAAGTGGACTGGTCTCGGTCATGCCCCAACCATGTATCGCATCACAATTAAAGTCTTCTCTAAAGGTTTTGATAACTGATGGCGGACATGCTGCACCGCCGACGATTGTACGCGTCATACTGTCCAGCTTACTGCCTCTGTTTTTGGCAGCGGTTAGCAAACTTTGCCAAATAGTTGGCACGCCCAAAGCCACCGTCACTTTATAGTCATCAATGACAGACACCAAGCTGTCTCCATCAAGATTGGGGCCAGGCAGTATCAAAGAGCAGCCCGTCAGAGCAGCGGCATAAGGTGTGCCCCACGCGTTGACATGGAACATCGGCACGACTGGTAGCAAGACATCTTGGGCAGATAACGAGGACACATCCGGCATACACAAAGCCATCGCATGCAGGACTGAGGAGCGATGAGAGTACAAGATGCCTTTGGGATTGCCTGTCGTCCCTGAGGTATAACAGAGTGAGCTTGCCAGCTTTTCATCAAACTGCGGCCAGTCAAAATCAGGGCTATTATCTGCCAACAATTCATCAAAGAACAGAGCATTCGGCAACTGCTCTAAGACTTTTTCGTCCCTATCGCCCAAGTAAATAAAATGCTTAATGCTTTTGATATGCTCTTTAATGGCGCTAATCAGCGGCAAAAAAGTAATGTCGAAGAACAAAGCCTGATCATCCGCATCGTTAATGATATAGGCAAGCTGTTCGGGGAATAGACGGGGATTGATAGTATGGCAAATCATACCGCTACCCGATATTGCGTACCACGCTTCTAGGTGACGGCGATTGTTCCATGCCAAGGTTGCGATGCGCTCTGATGGCTTCAGCCCCAGTGCTTGTAGTGCATTTGCCAAGCGTTTTGAATTGTTGGAGACAGTCAGCCAATCACTCTTGGTCATCTCGCCATTAACTTCTTTTGACAAGATAGCGGTATCACCATGATATTGGGCGGCGTGCTCAATGAGGCTGCTAATCAGCAGCGGCTGATACATCATTTTTCCTAACATCTGAATATCCTTATAGTGATTTTAGTGCTCGTCCGTGGGCATATTTTATATATGGAGCCTCATTAGTATACGTGACTCTAGACGTTGAGGAAGCGTTTAATTTTGCTTAATAACAATTACAAATGTTTGCTTTTTTAGCACTCAAGTAGCCGTTATAAACGTTCTTAATCAATCAGTTAGCGACTTTTTTGATATTATTTAATAAGTGAGCACTGATCGAATACAAACACCTTCTATTTCCCTCTTCCTTCTGCCTCATCTAATCGATAACAAATAAAATGGGTATACGACATTATGAGACATGACTGGTACAAATTTTTTTGCTTGCTGTGCCTATGCAGACAGAGACTACAAAAAATTGATACCCGTCACGCTGTGTCGTTTTTATATTGACCTGACTATAGTAATAAATTCATCTAACCATAAAATTTATTGAAAGATTACATTATAGACTTGCAAATATGCGTATTTAGAAATACAATGTGATTAAGTATATCTAATCAATGTATATTCTTAATTAAGATATTATTATCAATAAATATGATAGGTATTAGGGCGTGTCCCTAATCTGTAAAAGTAAGTATAAAGGCTTTAAAATAAAGAGACTATTTCAAACAGGGCTCTCTAAATTATGGCAAGAACAGTGCTCACCGATAATACATGGGAACAACTCCAAAGTACCATGAAGGCTCATGGCTGTCATACTTGGAAAAACGACAAACAAGTCATGGAAGCCATATTGTGGAAACTTCGTACAGGCGCGCCATGGCGTGATATACCGAGTGAGCTATGTCCATGGAAAACGGCCTACAACCGTTTTAATAGGTTGTCAAAAAAGGGGTTGTGGGAACAATTTTTTTTGACCTACGAGCAAGTATTGATGAAGAATGGGTATTCGCAGACGGAAGCTATATCCGCTGTCATCAGCATTCAAGCGGCGCAAGACGAGGAGAGCTTCGAGCTACTGGAAAGTCACGAGGTGGAACCACTACCAAGATTCATCTCGCCGTCGATTCGCATGGAAACCCGATTAATTTTAAAATCACTGGGGGTGACGTCCACGACAGCCAAGCGGTAGATGATATTATAGAGATGCTAACGGATGCGACCTACTTTATTGCTGATAAAGCTTATGATTCTGAAACCATTAGAACTAGGCTAAAGCAAGATAACATAAGCCCTGTCATCCCTAAAAGAAAAAATGCTAAACAACCAGATGTAGCGTTTGATCACTATTTATATAAACTACGACACTTAGTTGAAAACACGTTTGCAAGGCTAAAGCACTTCCGTAGTATTGCGACTAGATACGAGAAATTGGCTCGTAATTATAAGTCTATGCTGTATCTAGCTTGTACTATGATTCATTGCAAACTGAATTAGGGACACGCCCTAGACAGTTGTTACCTAATTTTCTAAAATATATTCAAATATTTGAATATATTTTGTTTTAATAACTAAAGCAATTTTTTAATGACAATCAAGTGCTGCATATATAACACAAATAGCGTAGAATATGCCCTTCAAATTTATACATTGAGAAATGTAAACCCACCGACTCAAGGAATTGATTATGAAAGATGAAAAATTACAGAAAGCCCTCGCCCGTATGGGGCTTGGCTCACGTCGTCAGATGGAAGAAGTCATCAAGTCTGGGCGCGTCACGGTCAATAATGGCCCAGCAACCATCGGTGATCGCGTCGAACCAGGCGATGAGATCCGTGTTGATGGTCGTCAAATTAAATATACGGCTGAAAATGAGAAGCGTCGTCGCGTATTGGCATATTATAAGCCTGAAGGCGAAGTCTGCTCTGCCAACGATCCAGAAGGTCGTCCAACGGTTTTTGAACGTCTGCCAAAGCTAACTCATGATCGCTGGGTCATGGTCGGACGCTTAGACATTAACTCGACCGGTCTATTGTTATTTACCAATGATGGCGAGATGGCGCACCGTTTGATGCATCCATCTAGCGAAGTGACTCGTGAATATGCGGTACGTGTATTGGGCGAAGTTACCCCTGATATCGCCCGTGCGCTGACTTCTGGCGTTATGTTAGAAGATGGCATGGCACAGTTTGAAGACATCAAAGAAGGCGGCGGTGAAGGCGTCAACAAGTGGTATCACGTCAGACTAAAAGAAGGTCGTAATCGTGAAGTACGTCGCCTATTTGAGTCACAAGGTCTCAAAGTCAGCCGTCTATTGCGTACGCGCTACGGCACGATTGTGTTACCAAAAGAGCTGCGTACAGGTCGCTTTTTAGAGCTGGATAAAAAAGACATCAATACTCTAACAGACTTAGTCAGCTTACGCCCACGCCACGGTACTGGTCTGCATGGTGCGGCAAAAGAAAAGCAAGAACGTATCAAAAATAAGCCACTTAAAGCACGTCGCACCGATACTCGTAGCGATAGCCGTAATAGTAGTGGCAGTGCGAAACCAAAAAGTAGCGGTAGCCCTGCCAGTCGCGGTTCGCGCAATACCCGTGATCGCAACGATAAGCGTTAATCGAAATTTATGTTAAGTCGTTGCTAGATTTAACGTAAACCATAAAAAAGCTGCCCATAATGAATATTCATTATGGGCAGCTTTTTTATGCGTTTTTATAAGCACTTTACCAACTCAGGATTTAGCTACGATGACTATCCATATAACGTGTCATCACTCGTAAGTCTTGTAAATGCTGCGTCTCCTCCTGCGCTAATAATATATCTAGGCGACTCTCAATATTGTTGAATACCTGCTGTAATAACTCATTGGCTTCCGCTTTTTTGCCATTACTCATATTGTTAGCGCTTATATTGTTAGTGCTTATATCGGCCTTTGCTAGATGATAATAACTGGTTAGCGTCTCAGGCAAGCGAGTATGCAAGAGTTTGTGCAGCATAAACTGCGACTCTGTGAATTCAGGCGTTTTATGTTGCGCTTGCTGCTCTTTTTGATAATTATGATAGCTGTTTACTTTTTCATCAATACCTTTTAATTGACGCAACTGTGGCTCGGATAAAACTTTTAGATGTTCTGTATTCAATGTTAGCTGTTGCCAATGTATGGTAGATAACAACGTAGATGGTGATAATGTAGATAGTGATAACGGCGCATCATAATCTTGATAAGTGGGCACCCCTGGGGTGATACCGACGGCTTTATGCAACGCTTGCCAGCCTTTTTTACCTAAATAGAAGGTGGTCACCGTCGTCACAATGCCAATGCCTATTAAGATGCTCATATACGCTTACTCTTCATCTTTTAACCATACGACTTTGCCTTTATTTACAGTTTGATATCCTCAGCACTCACCTGTCTGTCATTGGCGCCAGTTGGACTTTCAATTGCTTGGCTTTTTACCTTAGTATCAGCATCACTGACACTATTAACCCTATTAACATTGTTATTAAGCTTTTGAATATCGGTAGTAATAGCAGGATTATTAAAACGTTGTTGTAAATATCGATTGGTCGCCAGTAGCTTTTGGCCGTCTTGGTGGTAGGAGGCATTTAATAAATCGTCAAATTGCGTATTGATGGTGCGCAATACGTCTAGTAACGCTTCTTTTCCAGTGACGTTAGAGTGCTTAATCTTAGTACTATCGGCAAGCGCGCCCTCCCCAACATCTAAATCATGCAAGCGTCGATAGTCAGCCACTGCTTGTGGTACGTGCCTGTCCATCAAATTTTGAATCATGATATAGGTTTCATTGACCGTATCTTTATCGTCTATCTTGCCATCATTGTTGGTATCACCATAAATGACCCGCAGCTTCTCCCCTTTTTCATTGATTTGCTCAAGGGCTGTTTTAACCTCAACGGGCAAGCTTTTTTCGGGGATATAACCTAGCTGCGGCATTGCTTTGTATTCCAGCATTTTAGGTGCGGTCACTTTTTTGATACCACGATATCCTAGATATAACCCTGCTACTGGTAACACCCCATATAAAACAAACATCACGAGCATCGCAGTTACTTGGGTCATTGGAGTGTCCTAATGGTTGAATAAAATGATTTAGCAGAATGATTTGCAAAGTTTATTATTATTTTTAATGATGTTTATAGCAGTCCTAAAAACTTGAATATAGTCGATTTATTATAAAATGAATACCGTGCTACTGGGATGAATTTTTCGTAGCCTCTGTCTGCGCAGTCACAGCAAGCAAGGAAAATTTATACCAGTAGCGCGTTATAATACTTGTACTCATTTTATTTGGGACTAACTATAACAAGGAGAACGAGTGCAAGTACTATCGTTCAGCTTTGCGTACGACTTTTGACATAACGATGGGTAGAAGCAAGTTTGTTCATAACCGTTTGGTGTAGCTCATCTAATAATTCATCAAGCTCATAATCAATCTCTAAAAATAAATCGGTGAGCATATCGCCTGCGGTCATTTGTCCTTGCACGGTATTATTTTTGGTGCGATGCGGGCTAAAGCGCTGTAGTTGTTCATAATGGTGTAGCGCTTCTGGAATGCTCTCAGATATGAGCTTATCAATGACAAACTGACGCTCGTTATGTTGCTGCTGTTGCTGCTCGTTCAGCTCACTGCTCCACTCACGGTAGCGCTTTAGCTTGCCGTTAATACGGTCTAGTATCGCAACGGCCTCAATAGGCATGGCATTTAGGGTGGCTTCATCGACCACATCAACAAGCTCAGTCATAATCGGACAGCGTCCATGTTTGAGATACCACAAGGTATCGGGGTCAAAAGGTGGTCTATTGGTCGGTCGCATCGCAGCGCGATTGGACAAATAGCGGTCGGTCAGTGGCGTGGGCGAGCGAATGTCATTGACTTGCGATAACGCTTCACAAATACGATCGGCACGCTCAGGAGGCGTCAGTACAGAACGCTGACTGACCGCTTGATTTTTTTTATCATTGTTATCAGTCACCTCTATATCTTGACTGATAGCCGTTGCCTGAGCATTCTTGGCAGCTATGGCTGGCAGGTCATCTTGAGCTTGCCCAAATGACTGTAGCATTCTTGTCAAACTTACGACCATGTTTTACTCTGCCCCTCACCCATTTATTACTCACGCCTACCTACCATACAGCGACGTCTATACAGACAATAAAATATCAGCCGCACTCTCAGTAGTACTTATCGCTCTATACTCAGTTTATTAATTTTACTACTTCTATTGTGAGTTGATGCTATTGCATTCAATAACTCGATGACTTATCTTAACAGTTTTTTAGCCTGCTGCCAGTAAGCAAACGTCAACGTTTTGGTCTTTAATATTAGGGTCTGTTGTACATTCAAATGTGGCACTGGCAGTGGCTATTTTTTAGGGCGTGTCCTCATTTTAAAAATGGTGATAAAAATCAGGTGAATTGCCGTCAAATGAGGAAAATAGCGCAAATAATATCGGGATATTGATCAGCTATTTGACGATGTTTGGCAAGATTTAACCATTTTTAGCCCATTTAGATTGCTATCGGTTGAATTGAGGACACGCCCTAGACAATATGCAGGGAAATTTTGGACACTTAGTCATTCTAAGTTAGAAAATTTCACAATATATTGGCAAAAAATAGTCCTGCCCTGAAAGGCTGATGCTAAAATCGCCCCAAACGTCGTTGCAAACCTCGCTAAGGTCTAGACATTAACGTCGGTATACGCCTGATTTGATAAAAGGTTTGGAACCATTTTAGCGATCAGCAGTCCTAATATTTGAATATTTAACAGACCCCAAGTAAATAACTATGAATGCGACCGACTACACCTCTGGATTTTTGCTAGGGCTTTCGCTCATCATCGCGATTGGTTCACAGAATGCCTTTGTCCTTAAACAAGGACTCAAACGCGAGCACATATTTTTTATCTGTCTATTCTGCGCAGTGAGCGATGCGTTTTTAATCTCTGCTGGCGTCGCGGGCTTTGGCGCAGTCACGGCTCAGTACCCGCAAGCCGTCAATATTGCCAAAATTGCTGGCGTCATATTTTTGCTAGGCTATGGCATCCAAAGTCTGTATGCCAGTGTGCGCTTATCACACGCGCTCACTGTCGATGGACAAGTTGTTACTAGCTTAAAAAAAGCCTTGTTACTCTGTTTTGGTTTTACTTGGCTCAATCCACACGTCTATCTAGATACCTTGGTACTCGTCGGCATGGTTTCAACAGGCGCAAGTAGCAAACTGGCCTTTGCCGTTGGTGCTGTCAGCGCCTCGTTCTTTTTCTTCTTCGCGCTAGGCTATAGTGCACGCTTACTCAGACCCTTGTTTGCCAAGCCAAAAGCTTGGAACATACTCGATGCCTTGGTAGGGTTATTGATGTTGTATTTGGCTTGGCATTTATACCAGAGCTAATATATTAAAACCAATATGTCAAAGCCGTAAAATAGCTACACAAATACAGATTTTTAGCTTAAAAGATGACACTGCTTCTTTAAAGCAAAAAAGCCAAACATATTGTATAAACGTGTTTGGCTTTTTTAGTTCGCACTTGTTATTTATGAAGCTTTTTTACGCTTTTTAGGTTTAACAAAGGTTAGGTTCAAAAAGTGCTCTAGGGAATCATCAAGGACATCCAGCCAAGGCTCTGGTAGCTCAGGCGATAACGTACCTGTCAACGTAGAACGATAGGCCTTTTCTCTAAAGGTCATGATATTGTCGGCTTTGTCTTTTTGCCATTCCTTTAAGATTTCGCCCTGCTTCTCTACCGCAAACTCTGGGTAATCGGTCGCATTGGTTAAGTCACGAATATAAGCGGCTTGAAAGTCGATCGAATCACTGACTGTCGCACACTTCGCATAAGTTGCCAACCACTCTTGCTCATCTGCTTCACGAGTCGCCAAATCAGGCAATTCGATATCACCCACCATCACATCGCGGGCATACCACGCTTGCGCATCGAACATATTAAAGGTGAAATACTGATCCTGCATACCCAGATAAATAAGCTTTGGATTGGGCTGCCAAAAGATACCTTTATACAAATTGGCTGGATATAAGCAGTTGTGCGTTTGCAAACGTAACTCATCTGGCATAAAGGGGAAGTGAAACAAATAGCCTGTGCACATAATGATGGCGTCGAATTTTTGACTAGTACCATCAGCGAAGTGCGCCACATCATCTTCAAAATGGGTGACTAAAGGCACTTCTTTAATACCTTCTGGCCAGTCATAACCTAGCGCTTGTGTGCGATAGCTAATGGTGACTGATTTGGTGCCATACTTATAGCACTGGGTGCCAATGTCTTCGGCTGAATAACTGCTGCCAATCAGTAAGATATCTTCATCTTTAAACTCTAGTGCATCACGGAAGTCATGGGCGTGTAGAATACGACCGGGGAACGCTTCTAATCCTTCGAAGTAAGGCATGTTTGGTGTGGAAAAATGACCGGTCGCAACCACGACGTAATCAAACTCTTCAACTTCTTGCTCACCGCTTTTATGATTCATCACCGTCACGGTGAATTTTTGCGTTTCATCATCGAATGATACCCAACGTACTGGGCATTCAAAACGGATGTACTTTTGAATGTCTTGCTTATCGATACGACCCATGATGTAGTCTTTTAGGACTTCACGTGGCGGGTATGAGGGGATTGCTTCACCAAAATGCTCATCAAACGAATAATCGGCAAACTCTAAGCATTCTTTTGGCCCATTCGACCATAAGTAGCGGTACATACTGCCGTGAACGGGTTCACCGTTTCTATCTAATCCAGTACGCCAACTGTAATTCCACATGCCACCGATAGCATTTTGCTTTTCATAACAGATGATCTCAGGTAAATCTGTCGCACCAGCTAAACGAGCCGCTTCAAAGGCTCGTAATTGCGCCAAACCACTTGGACCTGCTCCTAAAATAGCAATTCTTTTGTTACTCAAGATTAACTCCCATAAAAATAATGTATATCTATTATAACATATTTTCATTAATGGCGTTTTTGGCAGTACTTTTGGTAATTAATAATGATTATTGAAGACACAACTACCATTTATAGTGAGTAAAAAGTGATATCGAACCAGCACGTACTACTGATATCTAATTTTGTTGCTTGCTGTGCCTGCGCAGACAAAGACTACAAAACATTGATATCAGCAATACCATCGCTTTTTTAAGATATTTTGACTATAAAAGATAGACTCTATTCAAAGTTTAGTCTTGTAACATTAAGGTGTTCAGTAAATATCGGTTTATCTGGATTAATACTGTTGGAGGGGTTTGCTAAGCGAAGATAGACTGTATATGTGTTACACAGCCTAGAGCGTGTGCTCAATCTGAACGCAAGAGCCTAAATGGCCTGAGAATGATAGTTGGAATGTTGGAAATGAAATGTCGAAAAAATAAGCCATTAGACTAAATCGGGAAATAAGGTGCGAAGTCCACTGACAATAATTTCGATAGAGACCGCAGCCAGTAGCATCCCCATGATTCGGCTCATAATATTAAGCCCAGTATCACCCAATAGACGGCTGATACGACCTGCTGCCATCAATGCCAAATAACAAAAGAGACTGATTAATAAGCCGGCGATTAATACCGCTGATACCCGCAAAATACCAGAAACTTGTGAAGAATAAATAATAACTGTGGAGATACCACCCGGTCCAATCATCATAGGGATCGCCAATGGCACTACTGCAGCAGCCATCGTCGGTGGCGAGTCTTGTACATGATCGACATCGAAGTTTTCTTGGTCAGGCTTAACGGGATTCCCGTCGCCATTCATCATATTCAAGGCAATCAAAAATACCAATATACCACCCGCCAGCTGGAACGAGCCGATAGAGATACCCAAAGCTTTTAGTAGCGTTTCACCTGCTATCGTAAAAAAGCTGATGGTAATAAAAATAGTCAAGCAAGCAACGCGTGCCACTTTGCGGCGATTATTCATTGAATAACCACGAGTCAAGTCCAAAAATAACGTCAAGGCGCTAAACGGATTGATCAACACCACAAAAGCTAAGATAATTTTGATGATTTCAGTATTCACTGAGCGCTCGCTTGTCTATCGATAAAACTTGGGCAAAAAGATAAGGCCATCGTGCGAGTGCAACGATGACCCAATAGGCGGTTAGCAGTGGCATTGTAGCATAGGCAGATAAGCTAATTAAATCATTAACTTTGCTTACCTTTCTGACACCAGTATATCAGCGAAAATAGTGGCTGACCCCCGACCGCTCAGCAGTCATTTAGTGGGTGGATAATCTGATGAAGACTAATGGTTAAACAAGTCGTGTTAAGACAGGGGTATTGAAAACTACGCGCTAAAATCCAGACCAATATCTAGCGCAGTAGTGCTATGCGTTAAATAGCCCATAGCGATAAAATCAACGCCCGTTTTTGCGGCTGCTTGCACCGTTTCAGGGGTGATGCCGCCAGAGGCTTCTGTTCTGGCACGACCTTTACACATGGCCACCGCCTGCGACAATATCTCAGGGGACATATTGTCTAATAGCACCAAACTCACACCAGCGTCTAGTGCTTGCGCTAATTGCTCTAGCGTATCCACCTCTACTTCAATGGGAATTAAATGCCCAGCGAAATTTTGCGCTTGTTGAATAGCGGTCTTGATATCACTAGCGATAGCAATATGATTGTCTTTAATTAAAATGGCGTCATCTAAGCCCAAGCGATGATTGCGACCACCGCCGCAGCGTACCGCGTACTTTTGGAGGATACGCAGGCCAGGAATGGTCTTGCGCGTACAAGTAATTTGCGCCGGATACTCTGCCACACTGTCAACAATCTGCCGTGTTGCCGTCGCAATGCCACTCAGATGGGTCATAAAGTTCAATGCAGTACGCTCTGCCGTCAATAGATGACGCGCATTACCACGCACGATAGCCAATACCGTATCTGCTTCAACTCTCTCACCATCGGTAACTTGAGCGATGAACGCTATCTGTGCATCAACCAAGGCAAACGATAAACGCGCCAAGTCCATACCACATATCACGCCGGCTTGCCGCGCTTTAATCTGGAGCTGCGCCTGCATATCGGCGGGAATGGTGGCTTGTGATGTGACATCTCCGCGTCGACCCAAGTCTTCGGTTAGGGCAGCCTCAACCAAGGGTTTAAGCAATACTTCATCCAACGCTGGCTCTCGTGCAACTGTCATCTTTAACCCTTATATAAATTTTAATGATTTAAACTCAAAATGAGCATAAATATAGCGCAAAGTGCAAAGCCTCGCAAGAAAAGAGGGCAAATTTATAAAATCAAATAATCTGATTTAGCATTGATATGAGTATTTAGCGTCAGTATAGGAAGACTTATGCAGTTGATTCTATTTTCGTTTAGGCAATTTGCTGTCCATTAGCAAGCTTTGTAGCTCGATGTCATGACGGAAACGATAAAGCTTGGCAGGGCGACCGCGCTGGGCGCTACTACTCTGCCCCGTCGGTACCACTAAGTTTTGCGAGTCTAGCAATCGGCGAAAGTTTTGCTTGTGCAGGCGCATTCCTGATAACGCCTCAACGCTTTGTTGTAATTGTGACAAGGTAAAAACGTCTGGCATCAAACCAAAAATAAGCGGTCGGTATTCAATCTTTGCGCGCAATCTAGAGATAGCAGTGGCAATCACGCGACGATGATCGTAATACATGGGCACGCCAATCAGCTGCGACCAATCGGCTGGCAACTTGCTTTGCGTATCGGATGAATAGCTAGGTGGATAAGTCGGTGCTTCAGGTATCAGCCCTGCTTCATACAGCATCTCATAGCGCAGCAGGACATGCTCAGCGACCCACTCTCTACTCTCATAAGCTTTGTCATGACTTACTTCGCTAGCATTTTCTGTATCTGTACCGTCAACGATAGGCGCTGCCGCTAAGCCCCAGCATAAGCCAATACGCTGACGGCGGCGCTGCTGAATGATCTCATCAGACCCAGCGTTTGCCCAGTTCAATAACGCTGGCACAATATAATCCAAAATGATGCTAGGCGTACCATTCAAGTGATTTTCCCATGGGAAATAATCATACCAATCTCGCCACAATGCCTGACTTTGTCGTGCTTGCATTTGTGTCTCTTGCACCAGACCCAGATAGCTCACATACACCAGTGCATGACCGTCAACATTGCGTCTATTGGTATCGACAAAGGTATATAACTGCTCTAGATAACCAAGCGGCTGCTGCGTTTGCTCTTCCACCCATTGCCGTACACCTGCTTGCAAGGAGCGATGCAACGGCATCAAAGGGCCATTGGGCAAGAGTTTGCCTTGATCCACTGTTAAGACCCGGGCGCTGTGGTCGGTAATCGCAACTAACACCGCGACCACCTCAGTGGTACCACTTCCCTGTTGATGTGCATGTGAATAAGACAACGTCATGACTTTAGCAACGATCCTTTGATTATATGAATGGAATGATGAGCTCGTCATATGCAACTCTAACAATAGTGCTCAGTATAACGTGAATCTAAAACTATCATAGCCTGCGGTTGTAATTATAAGGGGTTGAAAGAGTTGGATACCAACAATCATTAGGGCGTGTCCTCAATTCAACCGATAGCAATCTAAATGGGCTAAAAACGGTTAAATCTTGCCAAGCATCGTCAAATAGCTAGGTAATATCTCGATATTGTCTGCACTATTTTCCTTGTTTGACTGCAATTCACCTCATTTTTATCACCATTTTTAAAATGAGGACACGCCCTAGGAAAATTCTGTAAAAATAAATATTATTTTGAAATCAAGTTATAAAAAATACTTGTATTTATGCTCAAAATGAGCATAATTAAAACATCTGATTCGCCAGCTGTCTCTAATTGACTTGTTTTTCGCGACATATTGCTTGTCGTTACTGCCTAAAAGGTTTGCATTTATGAAAACTTATCCTTACGACGCGCCCATCATGAGCAATGACACTCGCATTGCCACTCAAATGAATGTTGAATATGCCAAAGCTAAAATGCCAGCAGACTTACCACGTGCTGAACGGCTTGCGGTTGAAGAAAATATCAAGCAATTGTTGAAAGAACATAATGCGGTATTGGTCGCCCATTATTATGTCGATCCCTTTATTCAGGATTTGGCATTAGCAACTGGCGGTTGCGTGGGTGATTCACTCGAGATGGCGCGCTTTGGACAAGCGCATAGTGCGCAAACCCTAGTGGTCGCAGGCGTCCGCTTTATGGGTGAGTCGGCCAAAATTTTAAGTATGGAGAAGACCGTACTGATGCCAGACTTGGAAGCCGAGTGCTCGCTCGATTTGGGCTGCCCTGCTGATGAGTTCTCGGCCTTTTGTGATGCTCACCCTGAGCGTACCGTCGTGGTTTATGCCAATACCAGTGCTGCTGTGAAAGCCCGTGCCGATTGGGTAGTTACGTCATCGGTTGGCATCGACATCATTCGTCATTTGCATGCGAATGGTGAAAAAATTATTTGGGGCCCCGATCGCCATTTGGGTAAATATGTTGCTAAAGAGACGGGCGCAGATATGCTGCTCTGGCAAGGTTCGTGCCTCGTACATAACGAGTTTAAAGCGACCGAGCTGCTGCAATTAAAAGAGGATCATCCAGATGCCAAAGTATTGGTACACCCTGAATCACCTGATAGCGTCGTAGCACTGGCCGATGTGGTCGGCTCAACCAGTAAGCTGTTGCAATCAACTTATGAGATGGATGCCGATACCTTTATCGTCGCCACCGACTTGGGCATCTTGCATGAAATGCAAAAGCGCTCGCCAAACAAACGCTTCTTAGCCGCACCGACGGCTGGTGAAAGCGCCAGCTGTAAAAGCTGTGCGTTTTGCCCATGGATGGCAATGAATGGCCTAAAAGGTATTGAGCAGTGCTTAACGCATCATAGCGGTGAGGTATTAATGACGCCTGAGCTGGCAGTCGCGGCTAAAAAGCCCTTGCAACGTATGCTTGATTTTGCCGAAGCGCAAAAGCAACGTGTGGCAGCGAGCGGCGATATTGTCAAAGACCGCGAGCTGTTCGCCAATGTCGGGGCTGCCTAATATGAGCGCGGTATTTACAGCGGAATTATTAGGTGCTAATAGCCCTGCTGCTATGGTACAAACGGATGTGCTTATTATTGGTGCGGGATTAGCAGGCTTAAGCACGGCTCTAGCATTACCAAAATCACTGAATATTACCGTACTCAGCAAAGCCAGCTTGGAGGTTTGCTCCAGTCATTATGCCCAAGGCGGTATCGCAGCAAGCTTGGATAAAGAGGACTCTGTCGCTGACCATATCGCTGATACTCTAATCGCTGGCGCAGGCCTATGCGAAGCTGACAATACCAGTAGCATTTTAAGTGCCGGACAACAAGCAGTGCAATGGCTGTGCGAGCAAGGGGTTCCTTTTACCCAGATACCGCAAGCAGATAATGCAAAACCTGTCACCGAACTACAGACTGAATTACAAACTGCCGACTTACATTTAACCAAAGAAGGCGGACATGGTTGTAGGCGGGTCGCACATGCGGATGACGCGACTGGTCGACACATTATGGAAGCTTTAACAATAAAGGTAAAAGCGGCAAGCAACATTAATGTTTTACCGTTTCATGAGGCGCTCAGCCTTTTAACGAATAGCGCCAATCCAAATAAGCAATGCCAAGGGGCGCTTGTTTTTGATCATACTCATCAACGACAGCTTACGTTTCACAGTCGTGCCGTTGTCTTAGCCAGTGGTGGCTTGGGGCAACTGTTTAAACGTGCCAGCGCGCCAAATGTCTGTGTCGGCGACGGGGTTATGATGGCATGGCAAGCAGGCTGCCGCTTAGCAAATTTAGAGTTTATCCAATTTCATCCGACCGGTTTAGCGTTAGATGACAGTAGCTTTCTAATATCCGAAGCACTACGCGGTGAAGGTGGACGGCTGACTTGTCCGCAAACTGGCAAGCGCTTTATGTTAGAGATTGACGAGCGAGCGGAATTGGCACCACGCGATATCGTCGCGCGCGCCATCGCTGAGCAGATCAGTAATAATGGTCTTGGCTACGTGCATTTGGATGTCAGCCATTTACCAGAACAATTTTTACGAGAGCACTTTCCACAGATTTATCAAACACTATTAGAGCTTGGCATCGATATCACGAAACGACCTATCCCCGTTGCCCCTACCGCTCATTACAGTTGTGGCGGTGTGATAACCTGTGCCAATGGTTTGACCGATGTGATAGGTTTATATGCTGCAGGCGAAGTTGCCTATACTGGTCTGCATGGTGCGAATCGCTTGGCGAGTAATTCACTTTTGGAATGCGTGGTGGTTGGGCGCAATATCGCTGCTGACTTGCCGCACTATTTGAAAGCATTAGAAAATCTAGATACCGTTGCCATTTATGATCACTTAAATTTATCAGGGACTACTATTTGGACACCACCAACGCTTAAAGACGCTCAGGCCGTCATACTACCACTGTCTAATTTACCTGCATCTCCTTCATATGGAAGCAAGGCGAATGACAATGTTAATGACAATGTTAATGACAATTGCAATATAGAGGCTGACATTAGCGAAATAACCGCACAGCTAAAGATATTGATGACCAATAATATGGGCATTACTCGCAGGGCTGGGCAATTAGAACAAGCCTTAATACAGATAGAAAGTTGGCAGCACCAGCTTAGATACCTCAAGTCTCATTCAACCAACCTCAGTAGTGAGAGTAAGAGCGATACACCTACCCTTGCCAACCTGAGATACTTTCAGTTAGCACGACAATTACAATTAGCCACATTGGTTATTCAGTCAGCTTATCAGCGTTATGAGAGTCGCGGTGGTCATTATCGTCAAGACTATCCACATTTGGCATCTACACCTCGGACCAGTGTGATTGCGCCATTATCGAAGTTGATAGATGATGACAAAGCAGGTGACAAAGAGGGTGGCATTGGTTGGTTGGTTCAGCCTATAATCGATAACACAGAAGTTGGATTAACACATACAGTTGCTAACGTCTAACAGCAATTAAAGGTTGCCACTCTAATCATGACAAAACGGTAAATTGCCGTTCTTTATTGACCTCAAAGTGCTAAAAATATGGCTACTGATTTACAGTTTGTGATCGGACTTATGATGGTCGTCAGTTTGACGTGGGCAATGCTTGCCCTACCTCGCTTGCGTCAGCGCTTACCGAAAATTTATCTGATTGCCCGCTCGTGGTGGCTGATGCTAGCAGCGCTTTGCGCTTGTTATGTTATCGCTAAGATAACTGATAATAGCCAGCCCTCACAGCCTCCTACCTACCCATACCAGTGGTTACTCATCGCCTTTTTCGTCTTAATTGGCCTGCGTGGCTGTTATGAGATCAAACGCTTATGGTGTCTGCGCAACAAAGCTGTGCTGATTAACAAGCTCCAAGCGCGCGGTTTACAAGCAAATACTCAGCCTTTTAGCAAAACTCCTAACCATTCTACTCAAGCTTACACACGTTTAAATCTATTAGACCTAGTCTTTAGTTTTGCTTTTATCGCACTGATTATCAGTCTCATTGCCTTACAACAATTAATCTGGCAACGCGAGCAGTATGGCGTTTTATTTTTTGTATTATTCGCCAGTCAATTTAATGATATTGCCCAGTATTTATGTGGACAATTGCTTGGTCACAAGCTGTTTAAGCGCGGTCTTGCCCCAACCATTAGCCCGAATAAAAGTATCGAGGGCGCTCTTTTCGGTAGTATGCTCGCGGCAGTATTGGCAACGCTATTAGGCATTTGGCTCACGCCGTTTAGTTGGTTGGTATGCTCATTAGCCGCTTATGGCTTAGCGGTCAGTGGTATCGCTGGAGACTTATTAGAATCCGCCTTTAAACGTCAGCACGGGGTAAAAGATACGGGTACGATGCTTGCCGGACATGGCGGCGTATTAGATAGAGTGGATAGCTTGCTCATTGGTGTGCCGCTATTTACCTTGTTTTATTGGCTGCTCGGCTAAGCGGTTATAGTCGATCCGCTTTTAAAAGAATATAGTGCTACTGGGATGATTTATTCGCAGCCTCTGTCGGCGTAGGCACAGCAAACAAGAAAAATGGATACCAGTAGCACGTTATAATAGTTGTCTTTCTTTTATTTAGGACTGACTATATCAACTAGGTTTATCCAATTTACTGCGCAATATCCAGTTAAGCACAGGCTTAGGTAAATGATTGAGCGCCCGAGTAATATAGCGCATGGAGCGTGGAAATATGGCTAGCTCAACATCCTCATCAATCGCTTGCATGATATGGTCAATTGCTGTTTGAGTCGTCATTATAAAGGGCTTATGGCTGGCATCACCGTTATTTAAATCGCGTAAGGCTTGGGTATCGATATAGCCCGAGGCGATGCAGTTGACTTGAATATGATAAGGCGAAAGTGCCGCTCGATAAGCGCTAGCAATCGCAATCATCGCGCGTTTGCTTTTGGCATAAAGACTGGTATAAGGATAATCCATAATACCGGCGATAGAGGCGATACAAATCAGGCTTCGTCTGTTGTTTTCGTTGAAATCTGATGGATAGCTTTGGCGCTTTAACTGCTCACTTGCCCATCTAAAAACCTGCTCAAACGCTTGCAAATTAATCGCTAGCATTTGATCGCTGTCCACTTGACTAAGATGGTGGACGCGCTCATTGGTGTAACTGCCCGCACTATAAATCACTCTTTGAAAACTAACATCTGACAAGCTCTCTAACAAACTTTGTGTTTGCACGCTATCCGTTAAATCACAACAATGAGTATTGATATTAGAGTGTTGCTTTTTGATATGGGTTATTTTCTCCATACTATGGCCAACGACACTCACCTGCCAGCCAAGCGCCTGATGATGCAGCGCCAATGCCAAGCCAAGTCCGCTCGTACCACCAAAGACGATGATATGCGATGGCTGATGAGTTGAAGTAGATTGTGTAAGGTCTTTCATTTGCGAGTTCATAGCCCATGCTGTTGTATATAGTTGACCGTACGCTGATAGCCATACTGCCACTGCGCCTGCATTTGCTGTACAAAGCCATCATAATCACTGTGAATGAGTTCAACGGTCATTTGCCTGATATTAAAACGCTTTTGTACATGCTGTCCTGCCAACTGTTGGCCATTATCTGCAAAGGGTAACCAATGCAATTGACGGCTATTTCTTTCTGACTCCACAAGTGATGACGTTTCCATTGGCTGATAACCATGCACTTGTGCCAAACGCTCATTGGGGTCAAAACCAAAAACGCGCTGAATCGCTGGTGCCGCCAGCCATGAATCATAACCTGCCTTGGTCTCTGCAAATACAGTCTGTCCTAACTGACACGCCAGCTCAACGGGCGTGAGATTAATTACCCCGCCTAAGCAACAACCTAAATTGTCTATAAGCGTCGGTGGTAGATAATACATATCTGCCATAGAAGCACGAACCGCTGAATTAAATCCCCACTGCTTTACGACATTTACTGATTGATGAATACGCCTATCGGCAAACGTATGTGCAGGTGAATCAAGTATTTCATCAAAGTATTCTGATGCTGCCAAACGCGGTGGTGCAAATAACAACTCTTGCAACTTAAACTCATCGTGAACAGAATTATCAGCAGTAGGCATCTGATTAGATGTTTGACTGGAATTTTTATGTAGTCGGCTGGCAATAATGGCTATCTCTGGTGCGGCGGTATTAAACGAATTATTATTCTGCTGGGGCGAAAAACGAGACAATTCATCGAGCCATTGTCCCTCGTTATCTATCCGAAACATCGCTAACTGCTGCAACTCATCTAATAGTCGCTCGTAGCTATCTGCTTGCTGCTGTTTTTGGCGGTTAGAAACTTGCCGTGACAAGCGCCAGCGTTTTAGTGCCTGCGTCATATAACGTATTTTCGAACGTTTATTGGCTTCATCTGGCGCGACATGTCTGATTGCAGTAATGACTCGATATAATTCACGACTGCACATGAGCTCCTGCAAATCCTTGGGGTCAGGCGCTAGATTGACCAAATAAGCCGAAAGACTACCACCGCAAGTGCCGACGATGATATCTGGCGTCAAATCATGGGCAACCAATGCTGCATAACTGCCTAAATAATAGCCAAAACGGGAGCCGCCCCCTGAAAACAGCTGGACGCGCTCATAAGGCTTGGCACTTTTATCACTCATCTATTATCCATCTATCACTGAGCAGCATTTGGTGCTGTTTTAATCGCTAGCGACACGGTAAAGATACCAAAACGGTCGATACGCATGGCGACTTTCTTAAAACCAGCATTCTCAACCAATTGATCCATTTCCGCTTGTGAGCGACAGCGCATCACCCAACTGCTACCGCGATGATTGTTTAGGGTTTTGCTGATAAATTCCTGCTCAGGATGCCACGGCTGATTGGTATAAAGTAAATAACCACCCGATTTTAAACGGTCATAAATACCCGCCAATGCAGTGGCAGGGAGCGTATTATCAGAAAATAATTCAAAAACCCCAGAAGCAATAGCGATATCGAATTTTTTATCATCAAGACCTTTAGCATTGTTACTTCCCTTCTGCATATTAGAATAACTGGCAGGGTCAAACGCATCTTTTTGACAAGTAAGGACACGATCAGCAATCTCTAACTGTTCCGCCTTTTTCTGTAAGGCTTGGATATTATGCTGCTCATAATCGCGTAGCTCAGCATATAAGCTTTCAAACTCTGTCAATAAGTCAAAGGCATAAAAGCCATGTCCACTAGCGATATCGAGTAGTTTTGGTTGGTATGGTTTACTGCTCTGGTTTTTGTCTTCAATATCCGCTAAAGCTTCACGTGCCAGCTCTAATATATGCTCACGGCGGATACGAATCCCTTGCCAGCCAATATTGCTTAAGTAAAACTTATCGACCGCCTGACCAAATTTATTCTGACCACTGGGCTGATTATAATACACGTGATCAAGCGAATGACCAGAATCAAATCCATGCTCCAGTCCTGTGGCAATCGCGTCGCTGACATGACCAAATTTTTGCATGGCAAATCGAGTGATGGCAAAGCTTGGATTAAAGGGTTTAATCGCTAAGCGGTCAACTTTATCTTTACTGGCACTATTAAGATGAGCCGCGCTTAAATCAGGCGCTTTAACATCAGTACTGAATACCTGCTCAGCGAAATCGATACAATCCGCGAAGACGTCCGCTTTATTGGTCTCATGAAATATTGCATGGTAGCTATCTGGATATAATTGCCAGCGTTTATCAGTGGTATTGATGGCCTCATAAAAATCGCGCTCTGCCTGTTTATCGACCACGTAATCCTTACCCGCACATAATATAAAGGTTGGCACGGTGATAGCACCCGCATCATCGAGCAAGCGTTGACCCGTTGCATGCGTATCGATGAGCAAGTCGGTCGAGATGCTATTCGATATCAGCGGATCGGCATTATAAGCTTGCTGTGCGTCTTTATCATGCGTTAAGACTTGCGCCTTGACGTAGCTGCTCACGCGTGACATCAGTCCAAGCGCGCGAGCTACCTTTAGCGATGGTATGGCAAATGGCATGTACAAGCGAATACTCAACGCTGGCGTACCCAATATCATCCCGCGAATATTTGGCGCATAATCATGTACCCATGCTGCTGCGAGTACTGCGCCGATACTACTGGCGACGATTAATGTATCGGTAATAGCAATGCCCGTTTGCCCCATAACCAGTTGCACAAAACCGTCTAAATCGCGCTCCAGCTCGGTGACGCTTTCGGCATGATCCTTGATACCACCCGAGCGCCCATTACCGCGCGCATCCCAAGCAAATACTTGATAGCCAGCTTTTGCAAATTGTTCCCCAAGTTCTGCTAAGCGTCCCGAATGCTCGTGACCACGATGTAATAGAATGACTTGGCGCTGTTGTGTGTGTTGCTGACTGGCTTGTTTGACATTCTCTAAAGGCATCGTCAACCAATAGCGATAATAGATTGCCGTGCCATCATACGCGTTGTAGCAACTTTCACCGCTAACAACTTCAGACGATGATAGATGAAGGTCATCGCTAACCTTGTTTGGGGCAGCTTTGGCATTGGTAGACTGGGGATTTTTAGAAATAGCAGGCATTGTCTGGGACTCCAAAAGGGACGTTTTAGCAGCAGAGTTTGATAGATGGGCATTTAATAAAGGAAAATTTGATGAAAAGGTATTGGGAGATAGCGTATCAGGTTGATCAATAATCGCTTGGCAATCGATAGACGAAATAGATTGATACGATGATTCTGGTATTGACTCAAGACTGTCTAAACGGTTTGAGCGTAGCACAGGTGGTTTACGCATCAAGTATAAGTCTGCCATATAACGCAGTCGATTGAGACAGGTTTTTAGTAGCAGCGCCTCTGTGACTATAAATAATTGCCCTACTCTCATATGAGATAGCGCGATCGGTGCTTTAATTGCCATAACAGTGCCAAGCACACCGAGCACAAAAGCACGATCACTTTTGCCCAAAGGCCCTTGATTCGCCCGAACGCCTAAGCTTTTATTACTGAGTATCGCTAGCAATTCAGTGCCAATACTAAGCACGATTAGACCGACAATATGTGGCTGATGGATTGATATACGGTTTGGTAAATTGACTGTCGACGCTTGCGCATTATCATTCGCAACATGCGGGGCAAGACTTGCGATAAGCGCCGTATCAGCCACGATATCGCCCACTTCATTAAGCACTGCGCCAAGTTTAGAAGCTTGCCCATGCTCGCGTGCCATCATGCCATCGATCGCATTGAGCGCCATGCGTACAAAGAGAGATGATGGCAACAGCAACCAGAGTCTAGGCTGATTTTGCGCAGGTTTAGCAATGACATACGCCGTACCAAGGCTCAATAAGATGGCTGATACGGTCACTTGGTTAGCGGTAACCTTTTGCTCAACCAATGCATCGCTAATGGGACGCAATTGATCTTGAAATTGAGACTTGAGCTGATAGAGCGACATAAGGCGAACCAAATATATTCAGTTCTTTAATGTAGCAACAAAAGTTGGTTAGGTAAATACGTAAACGTTGTTAGTAGTCAAATTATCATGAATAAAACCCTAACTTACGGCTTCGTGATTCAGTTGCTTACTTTAACGCCCAATATTTAGTCGTTAAACAGTCAGCTTTTACAAGGAATCTTAGTCGCTCATGTCAGTATTAATAGCTTGATATGATACAATCCCCAGCTTCCTAAAAATGCCTTCGAAAGCTGCGAGCACATCATCATGCAAAGCCTAGTTACCCTTGTTTTGGTATTAATGCCAATGTTTATTGGCTTTGCCATCCCCTCCAATCCCAAAATGACCAAGCTTGCTGATAAAGGCTTGTCTTATTTGGTATTTATTATCTTAGCGCTGATTGGGATTGAGCTGTCGCAAGTGGAAGGGCTTGGCAGTCAGATAGGCGAGATTGCCCTGTATGTGACCATATTATCAATATTGACGATTGGGTCGGGCTTATTTGCCTTGATGTTATTCGATCATTTGCGCCCGTGGCATGCCAAAAAACCCAGCGTAAAATCTAAAGAGCACCGTGTCAGCATCCGTGGCAGCTTGGCACAAGTGATTTGTGTGGTGATTGGTATGGTGATTGGATACTTCCTGCCAGAAAATTATATGCCACCCGAAAATACGATGACGGTGATGTTAATGATATTAATTTTGCTAGTCGGTATTGGCTTAAAGGGCTCGGGTATTACTTTAAAAGAAGTGCTGCTTAATAAACGCGGGGTGGAAATGAGCGTTATCTTTACGCTCTCGGTATTGGTTGGTGGTTTATTCTTTGCGCTGATGTTTAGCGATGTCTCTTGGACGAAGGGAATGGCATTGGCGTCAGGATTTGGTTGGTATTCGCTATCAGCAATCGTCATGACCGATGCTTATGGCGCGGTTTGGGGCAGTGTGGCACTCTTTAACGACTTGGTACGTGAGTTCTTTGCATTGATATTTATCCCTGTGTTTATGCGTAAATATCCGTCAGCGGCAGTAGGACTTGGCGGTGCGACGAGCTTGGACTTTACCTTACCCATTATTCAGCAGTCTGGCGGTCTAAAAGTCGTGCCTTTAGCGATTAGCTTTGGCTTTATTATTAATATTGTCTCGCCCGTGCTGATGGTAGTATTTTCGGCGTTGGGGTAACCAGTTTAAAGTTCAATGTCTCTAGATTTTGAAAGAGATTGATTAAAAATGATATTTAAAGTCTTAATTATATTGAATTATTCTTTAATTCAATATAGGCTACATTTACCAAATATACCAAAAAAATCATATAAAAAACAAATAACTTTAACTGTGAATTTAAGAAGATTATCTAATGGAAAATAGAACCAAAGGTGCATGGATTATTCATCATGCTAAAAAACTACAAGGATTCACTGCTACATCCAATTTTGAAGATATTGATTTAGCGGGAAAATGTGGGCTGTTTTTATCAAGTTTAGCTGCTTCTGATGAAACCAGCACTTTAAATTTAGAAAAAGTAAATGCAATTTCCGATTCTTTAAATTTAAGTAAAAGACTTGAACTACCTACCATAAAAGATATATTGCAGGAAGCTCAACTGATTGATGTATCGAAAGGTGGAGATATATCAGTCTTAGGTATAACAACTTCTAATGTTCTAGATCATACTTCACAAATATTTAATGAGCATTCTGACAGCTATCAGCAAGCATCTTTGGAGTTGACTAACTACAGTTCAGACAAACCAAGAACTGAAACTCTTTTAAAAGAATATATTTCGGATAAGTATCAGTTAGATAGTAAAACAAACTTAAAACTATTTCAGCAATCAGAAGAAATTGGAATAGTTGATTTTGAAGACCTTGGTGGCGAAAAAACATATTTTAATGGTAATTTATTTAAAAGAAATTCAATAGAAAAAGTTTCTAAAGTTTTAAGTTCGTTAAATAACTCAGATGCTATTAGAGTGAATGAGCTAAACGAAATGATTTCCAAGGAAGGCTGTGTAACCTATGAAATCGCTGATAAAATACTAGGACAAAATTTATTAGAAAAACTACAGGCAATTGCTATGTATGATTTTAATGAAGTAAGCAACGACAGACATTCAAGAGTATTTTTAACTAAGCCCTCATCTTTTGCTAAGTTCGGTAACCCTTTTGAAGATGATGCCTTAGACATGGCCAAAGCTTTTATATCTTCTCTGATCTACGGTTTAAAAGTTAGCTCTTCAAGTAGAGGTAGAATTCAAGATAATACAATGTTAGTAAATACTTTAAAGAAACTTTTAAGAGGCGAATCAGTTGGTCCCTGTACCGCAATTGGAAAAGATTATCAAGTTTTGGAACTTAATAGAGTTATTGAACTAACTCATAGCCGTGGCGATATGTATTATATGAAGCTTTTGAAATATGATATTGCAAGGTTGGCATTAGATGTCATGGAAAAAGGTGATCTTACTGAGAATACTACTTTTGGCTCCACAATAACTAGTTCAGCTGTTTCTAACTATACAGGGCCAGAAGAAAATAGAACTAAGGTCAGAAGAAAGAAGAAAAATTCGCCACAAGTCAATATCGCCGAACTACTAAGAACTATGAGAAATTAAAATGGAAAATCAGCCACAGCTTTTTAAAGGTGAATTATTAGAGGAAAAACTGCGTTCGTATTTTTTGAACAATGGTTATTATGTAGTTCGTGGCGCTAAGTACTCTTATAAAGGTCATGATATTACTGATATCGATTTGCTTCTGTATGGTAGAGTTTCAAGCCTTAGTAGAGAAAGGACAAATGTTGATATAAAGAATAAAAAGTCTCCTAAAGCTTTTGAAAGAATATTATGGGCTAAGGGTTTGCAACAATTACTTGGTTTCGATAATTGTGTAGTTGCCACTACTGATAAAAAAGACGTAGTAGGTAAATTTGGAAAAAAACATAATACGACTATTTTAGATGGAAACTTCCTAAATAAGCTGATAGTTAATGAAGAACGAATAAGTGAAGAAGAACTTACTAATTTTTTTGATCAATTCAAAAGTTTCAGAGAATTCAAGCATCAATCGTGGAAAAGCATTTATGAAAATTCCAAGTCTAGATTATTAAATGAATTAGATTTCAGTGGTTATAACTCTACGTTATTAACTCTTAAATATTTTATAGAAAAATGCTTTGATGATTTGAAAAAAGAAACGGCTTTAAGAGCTACTTACATTTTACTTTCTCATAGCTTTATTATTTTAGACTATATATTAAAAGATATCGCTTTTTTAGAGCCTTCTCAAAGACGAGCTATATTGAAAGATGGATTCATGTATGGTAATTTGGGTCAAAGCGGAGTAAATAGAACTATTGAAATGGCTATAAAAATAGCAGGATCAGACCAAACTGTAGGTCAAATAAAGAATTCTTTAGATACAGGTGGAACTGATATACTTGAAGAGTATTTTTCGAAAGTTGAAGCTATCAAGAATGTTTTTAAATGGGCTTTAGCTTTTGAAGAAAAAGCTTTTGATAAAAACTTGGTTAAACCTCAAGATTTAGATAGTAATTTAAAGGGTTCTTTGGCTCTTATGTTAGACTTTTTCAATATAAATCGTACAGATTTTTTTAAATTATATAGGTGAAAATTAATTTAAATTTAACATAAATAAGATTCGTATGAAAACTGATAATGAATGGATATATAGTCAGTTAAATTTAAAAATATTATAGCAAGTCTGTTGATAATTTTTTCAGCCTCTGTCTGCGTAGGCACAGTCCACCAGAAAATTTTATCAGACTTGCTGGTTGGCATTACACTTTTATTTAATATTTACTATATATTCATCACGCCATCGGCAGCGCTTTATTCACCTGACAAGCACGGTCATGCCATTGTACAAAATCATCAATACTGGCTTGTACTTTGCTGTTATTAGCAACTTCTTTACCAGCCATACTTTCAACATAATGGCACGCTCGATAGCCTTGGGCAAAACGATCATAGTCAACAATCCACTGTTTACGCGCCTTTAACGCGTCTTGACGTTGCTCAATGCTATTCTCCACATCGGTATTATCAGAGCCAAACCAAAAGTCCTTAGCAGGGATATCTTTAGCCAACTTATTATTTTCAACCTCAGTCATACGCCACGGCTTGGCAGTGAGGCGCGCTCGAAAACATTGCTGCGCTTGACAAAGGCGCACATAGTTGGCATCCGCATGGAAATACTCAAACCATTCTTCGACTAATTTATCACTTGGCGAAATGGTATCGTGTGTGGCAATAATGCGAAATCCTGCTGGCGTTTGATATAAACAAAAGCGTTCGGTAGGATGATTTACAACACGTTTTTTGATTAAATCTGTCATATAAGGCAGTAATGAGGCAATATCATCGGTATATTTTTGTGCGCGGGTCTTGTCTCTGGCACTGGCTTGTTGCCATAAATAGGCAGTCGCACTGAACATGACCACTAACAGCCATAACCACGACACTCCTAGCCAAGCGATGACACTGGCGATGAGTATAAAGGCAATAACAAAAAACCAAATTTTAATTTTGCTGGTGGGATTACTTTGATTAACGAGAAAGGCAGGCATAAAGCCATGATGGGTATAATCATCAGGATAGATATGACGCAATAAATCGTCATTATCAACATCAATAATAGCGATGTTATCAACGTTGGCGACTTGTGCGCCATAGCTGTTGCGCGTGACGATGAGCTTCGTTACTGCTGCACTATTATTAGATGATTCATTCTCTGGAAAAGAATGCTTGGAGACAATTTGCTCACGAATAGGAATGCTATTGCCTTCGTTATACTCTTCCCTGCGTTCACGACGCACAATATCTTCACCTGCCAGCCAGCGATGATGGGCGTCATCTACTCGTGATTTAGCATGGGATAGCGCTTCCATTTGGCTGATATCTGACCAACCGTAACGTTTAATAGTGGCTTGCTTGGAGGAGTTACTAGACGTCTCTAGCGATTCAAAGCGCTGTTTGTATTGCGCCCAGTATTTTGGGATAAGCATGGGGTTTGCCTTTGGATAGTTGTTTTAAACTAAAATCTGCTGATTAAATATTAAATAATTAATCTTTAGGCTCCGTAGCTATATCATAAACTCGGCGGTGCATAGACATCTCCTCTTCGGTATCAAAATCTGCAGTAGCTATCCCATAAACACGGCGGTTCATAGACTTACCTTCTTCAGTGTCAGAGGGCGCGATAGGTTGTTCAGCACCATAACTAGCGATGCTCAAGCGATCAGGATCAATTTGATGCTGCATTATTAAATAATTTTTAATGATAATCGCCCTATTTCTTGATAAAGAATCTGGTCGTAAGACGGTAGCTGATATTTCATCCACTTCATCTGCTGAAGCATGCCCTTCAATACGCATCGTTGCCGTATAGTACTCTTGCAGCTTTGCTGCTACTTTATCAAGCTCAAGCTGATACTTTGGCGATAGATCACTGCTACCCTTGGCAAAAAAGGCACGATATTCCATTTTTAGACCTATCCCCATGCCAGTAAAGGGACAACCCCTTTCATCTGTTACTATGTTCATTGGTGTACCTGGGCACATGTCTATATCATCAGAATATCCGTCGCCATCGCTATCTAAAATAGCTTCAACAACTGGTATATCAATAACTTGAGTTGCTTGATTAGACAAGTCGGCGGTTTGACAGCCTGTTAATACCAAAGCGCTTACCCAAACTAGAATTGTATTTCTTAATTTAATTTTCATTGTATTTTACCTTTAAAACTCGATACATCTGTTTGAGCCTAGGTCATTTTGATAATAATCAGCTTTGTGGTTTTTTGAATCGCTTACTAAGCTATAAACTCTACGATTCATAGATCTATTTTCCTCAGTATCAGAAGGTGCAATAGGACCTCTAATACCGCAATCAAGAGTAGTCAGACGACTAGGCTCAATTTTGTGATTTAAAATTAGGTAATTTTTAACAACGAGCGCTCGACTCTTAGCCAGTGAGTTTGATTGCAAAGTTGAGGTAGAAGCTTTACTGACCTCGTCCTCTGAGACATGAGCTTCAATTCTTATAGTAGCCGTCTCATAGTTATTCATCTGTGCTGCTACTCTATCAAGCTCATCATGATACTGTGGCAATAATTCACTGCTGTCCTTGGTAAAAAAAGCACGATACTCCATCATTGGAGGCATACCAATAAGACTCGTAATCTCAGGACAACCTCTTTCGTCCATTACCACGTTCTCTGTCGTATTTGGACACTGATCTAGCTCATCAGGAACGCCATCATTGTCACTATCCAAATTAACGACAACCGTTGGCATGTTGATGGTTTGACTTGTTTGCTTAGACAAATCGGCGGTTTGACATGCGGATAGCGTTAAGACGCTGATTAAAACAACAAGCGTACTTCTTAATAGCATGGTCATGTCTTCTACCTTTAAAATTGCTGACAAAATTCTTTATAGTACGTGAGTGAGTGCTCATTACCACTGCCCGTATAAAAATCATCTGCCTTTAACGCTTTACCATAAATACGCTGGTTCATTGAAGCGCCTTCCTCATTATCGTTAGGTGCAATCGGCATACTATCAGCGCAATCAAACGTATAAATTTTATCAGCAGCTATATTTCTGTTAATCAAAGCAGTTTTTATTACCTGTGCCCGCTCACGTCCTAATGGACGTTTATCAGCTTTTACTTGATTCATTTTTCCGTCTATATCTACTGATTTTTGCGCAGCTTCAGGCTCCGAGATGTGACCAGATAAGACTACCACCAGCTCAGGATCACTATGCATTTTTTCCGTTACTTTTTCTACTTCTGGTAAGTACTTCGTTTGCAACTCATTACTATTTTGCTCAAAGAAAACTCGTAGCTCCATCGTAAGATAATCGATCAAGCTCACCGCTACTGGACAGCCATACTCATCTACCACTACCCCTTTAGGAGTGTTTGGACAGTTATCAAGTTCATCGGGCACGCCATCATTGTCTGTATCTGCAAGTGGCTCTATCAGGACTTTAGGTGTGTTGTCTGCCTTTTCATCGATTATGGTTTTTTTGGGTACGGATTGGCAGGAAGTTAAAGTAAAACTAGCTATTACCACGGCTATCGTCATCCATGACTTAGTTTTCATACGCCATCCTTAGTGTAGTTAATAACTTCAATAAAACGCTAAACCCCGCTCGCCTGCTTAGCAAACAGTCTCATCAATGGCTTAATCTTACCAACTCGATACATACCTTCGCTGCGGATTTGTTGAATAGGACGCATCTGTGCAAGCGACCCTGCAAATAGCCAGTTAAGCGCGGAAAAGCTATGCATCATTAGACTGTTATGCGGACGGCGCAAACGCTCGTAGCTACGCAACGTTTGATTGCTGCCCCAACTGGTTCCACCGCTACGGGCAAAGTCGTGTGACAATTGCTCGCTTAACGTCTGCACATCGAGCATGCCCAGATTCAACCCTTGACCTGCCAGCGGATGCACGCCATGTGCCGCATCACCGATTAAGACCAAATTATCTGCGACATAGCTCTTTGCTTGTTGCGCAGTCAATGGAAAACTCGCGATTGATTCAATCTGACTGATAGCACCTAGCTCATAGTTACTGGCAGCAGCCAATTTATCAGCAATGACGCGCGCGTCCTCCTCTATCAACGCCAATGCTTGATTGCGCGGCAACGTCCAGACTACCGATTGCCAATGTTGTGGGTTGGCTTTATCCTCATCGGTAATATCGGCTAACGGTAATAGTGCCAGCGTACCGGTAGGTAGCATCGCTTGACGCGCAGTAGCTTGGTGAGGTTTATCAGTTTGAATAGCGCAGCAAATCGCCGTTTGCTTATAATCGAGTACATCCAACCCAATCGCTGCTTGCTGACGCACAAATGAGCCACGACCATCAGCACCGACCAGCAGCGTCGCTGCTATAGCAGTATGATCGTCTAAAGTCACACAGTAGCCTTGCTGCGCACCCAGCCAATCCATATTGATAACTTTATGTCCAGCGATGACGGTTAAATAGTCACTGACATCATCTTCAGATAAACGCTGCCATAACGCATGTTCAATGACGGCGGGCTCAACCATGCTGCCAAGTATTTGCGGCAGCGTACTGTTAGGATGATTGTCGCTGCTATCGCCAAATAACAGCTCGCCCATACCGTTGAGTTGCCATACCTGCATTTGTGAGTAGTCCGCTTTACGCTCAGAGGCTGCTATCTTTTGCCACGCGCCGACATCGCTCAGCAAGTTAATACTGGCCACGCTCAGTGCATAAACGCGAGCGTCGCGTTGCTTCAATATGTCTTGCCACTCTGACTCATCACGTTCAGGACGTGCATCAATCAACGTCACTGGCATTTTGGCTTGCGCAAGCTTTAACGCCAATGTCGCCCCAACAATACCGCTACCGATAATCAGCGTATGATTATTTTTCATAAGTTATTCCTACATTTAAGTGCCATCGTATAGAACATTGGTATAGACAATTGATATAACGTGCTCGTGCTATGACAAACTACGACTTCAAGCCCATCGCATAGTTAGCGATTAGCGGCTTAATATTTGGCAGTTTATCAAAGGCAACCAAAGCCACGTTACGTGCCAGCTTCACCGCTGGATTTGGATGCGTAAAGCCATGTACGACGGCATCACAAAAGCGAATCACGCGTTTTTGATCCGTTTGACGTGCCTTCTCATAGCGTTTTAACAGTTGCGTATCACCGATATCTGCGCCCTTTAACACTTGCCTACTCATCATTTGCGCCAGTACATGAGCGTCACGCATACACAGGTTAAAGCCTTGTCCAGCGACTGGATGCAAGGTGTGCGCTGCATTACCCATGATGACGCAGCGACCCTCGACTTGTTTGTCAGCGAGCACTCGCGTTAAAGGATAAGCGCCGCGACGACCAGCCGCTATAAAGGTGCCAGCGCGCGCGCCAAAAGCCTGCTGCAAGGTTGCCAAGAAATGCGCATCATCTTCTAGATACTGCGTTTCCTCACCCGTTGGACAAACCCAAACGACTGAACGTCTATAGCCTTTTTGATAGTCATCATTACCATCACCTTCTGGATCGGTCAATGGCAATACCGCCAGTGGCCCTGCTGGGCTAAAACGCTCAATCGCCACATGCTCATGTGGCTTGTCAGTCTCTACCACGCCGACGATAGCAGTTTGCTGATAATCATAAGTTGTCGTGCCGATATTCAATAGCTGACGTACGGTAGAGTCACGACCATCACAAGCGACCAACACGCTGCCCTGCAATTGCTGCTCATCGTCCTTTTCACCATGGCGGCTAAAGCTCAGCGTCACCATATCGTTTTGCTGCGCAACTGCCGTGACATTGGCATTATCAATCAAAGTGATCAGCGGTTCTTGTTGCGCAGCTAATAACAGCTTGCGTCCGAGCCACGCATTTTCCATTACTTGGCCGAATGACTCGACCCGCTCTTCCGCTTTGTTTAATTGCGCGCGCCCAAAGCTGCCCTGCTCGCTAATTTGCACCGCATCAATACGGCAAGCGTGACTTTGCAGCTCATCCCAAAGGCCAATCTCTTGATAAATCTGTACCGTACGCCGCGATAAAGCAGTATTACGGCTATCCAAATAATGGCTGCGCTTAGCATCATCACTGGGACTAATGGTTGGATAGCTCATCTTCTCAAGCAAGGTGCTACCAATACCATGATGTGCGAGTAACAGCGCAAAAGACAAGCCTACATGACCACCGCCGGCGATAAGGACTTGCTGCTCAGTCATTGCCTTTGTATTTTTAGACTGGTTTGTAGCATCCGATAAATTTGAACCTTTCTGTTGTGTCATTATTATTCCTTATGTGATCTCTTTAGCATGCTGGCTGGCTATCCATCATTAGCAAAAACGAGTTATTGATGAACCTTCAAGAACGTTATTATCGTAGACGTTATATTGTTCTATCTAAAAACGTCATCGTTCTATTAAGACGTGAATTTTTCTGTTAAGTTAGCTATTTAGATATAGTCAAAATATCCTAAAAACGTGACGGTATGGCTGATATTATTTTTCACCTCTATAACTAATTAAATTGTGATGATATGGCTGATAGATTACCACAAATTGTCTACTATTCTGTGCTCTCGACGGTATAGACAGCGTGTACAAAAACTATTGAAATATCTAAAACAGCAGTGATAGTGTGCTTGAGACACAAAGTTGTATAGCTTAAGCATCAGCGCTTGTAAAATCTTGGCGCAGCGGTTGCAATCGTCATACAAAAACCAGGCCTTTCACGCCATCTATTGCTTGAATTTTAAAATCTATCTACCATAATGAAGGCAGGCCATTCACTTATTATCATCCACAAACCCCACAATAATTTTACCGTCATTGTTGTCGCTACTCTCTAAAAGCAATAAAGCATTACTGACTATTTTATCTATTATGCCCCTGCTTCTATCAATAATAGCAATAGCATCGGGCTACCAATATAAGGATAATCGATTGACTGACTCCATGAGCCGCCGTATAAAGTTCGAATCATTGACTCCAGCACAGCTAAAAACCGTGCTTGGTGAATACAATAACCACATGAAATATATCCAAGAACGCCTCGATATCAAAATTAGCCAACGCCAAGGCGATTTTTGTTTGAGTGGCGATATCACTGGCGTTGAGCGCGGCGAACGTATCATTTATAAAATGGTCGATGAAGCTCAAAATTCAAAAGATATTAGCGCAGAAGAGCTGCACCTCATTATCCAGTCAAGCATCTCGCGCGATCAAGACAATGAGGAAGATGAGCAAGCAGCTGCTGAGGAGAATAAGGACGACTTAGCTACTGCTAGTGAGTTTACCCCGATCAGCTTGCGCACGCGCAAAGGTAAAATCATTCCGCGCGGTGGCAATCAGCAGCGTTATGTGAGAGATATTTTATCGTCTGATGTGTCGTTCGGGATTGGGCCTGCCGGTACCGGTAAGACTTATTTGGCGGTCGCTTGTGCCGTCGATATGATAGAGCGTAATGAGATTGAGCGTATTTTATTAGTGCGCCCTGCGGTAGAAGCAGGCGAAAAGCTAGGCTTTTTACCCGGTGACTTGTCACAAAAAATCGATCCCTACTTACGCCCTTTATACGATGCGTTGTACGAGATGCTTGGCTTTGAAAAAGTCGGCAAAATGATTGAGAAGCAAATTATTGAAGTTGCCCCGCTGGCCTATATGCGTGGTCGTACTTTGAACAATTCGTTTGTCATTTTGGATGAAGCGCAGAACACCACGCCTGAGCAAATGAAAATGTTTTTGACACGCTTAGGCTTTGGCTCACGTGCAGTCATCACGGGTGACATTACTCAGGTCGATTTGCCCCGCGGTACCAAATCAGGACTGACGCAGGCGCTCGAAATCCTAAGCGGTATCGAAGAGATTCATATCACTAAGTTTGATTCAAAAGACGTGGTCCGCCATCAGTTGGTGCAACAAATCGTTGAAGCTTATGATGTGTTTGATAATGAGCAGTTGATACTAGAAGAAAAACGCAAACAAGAACGCTTAGCTGAGCAAGAGCGCAGACAAGCGATAAGTAACGCGGCGGCTAAACTATAGGTGAAAAGCTATAGCTGTTGAATTGTAGCTATCATGAAACGTTTAGCTTTAAAACGTTTAGCTTCAAACTAATCAAAACCGGATTACTAAAGACAGTAGTTCGGTTTTTTATTAGGCCGTGCTATTTGTTAATAGGATAGAAAAATGAACCAATCTAATGATAATAATATGAATGAAACAGATGCAAACAATCTCACCAGTGCTGAGCTCAATGTCAGCGCTATTGACAGTATTAATGATGATTTGATTGAGCGCTTTTATAGTGAAGATAGTCTGTTGTCAGTCATAATGGCGACTTTAAATTATATCGATAAACGTATTAACACTGGCATGACGCTGCCTTATTTTGCAGATATCAGTCATGAGCAATGGCAACAGAAGCCAAAAGCACTCGATATATATATTACGGATGAGGCGGAGGGACGCGAGTTAAATCTGGAAGCGCGTGGCAAAAATTATGCGACCAATATTCTGTCCTACCCCAGTGAGATGCCAGCCAACATTATTGAGCTGATGCCAACGCTGCCGCTGGGTGAGCTAATTATTTGTCATGAAGTCATGGTACGTGAGGCCGCCGAGCAAAACAAAACCGTCGCGCAGCATATTAGTCACCTATTGATACACGGTATGCTGCACTTATTAGGGTTTGATCATGAGCTCGGACAGACCGAGCAAGATGAGATGGAAAGTTTTGAGATTGAGATTTTGGCAGGTTTAAACCTACCAAATCCTTATATTTAATTTAATGGCTGTTTAACTTAATAACCGTTAAGTTAATAACGGTTATTAAGCGATAAGTTAATAAACAGTTAAATTTATGCGGACAATCTTTGGTTAGTCTTTAGTCATGGTTAGCTTTTGTGCCTCACCCATTTGGTTAATCATTTGATCTAGACCTTTGACATGGACACTGCGCTGCGGGAATGGAATCTCAATTTTCTCATCATCAAGCGCATGTTTAAACTGTTCAAGCAAGTCACATTGCATTGACCACCAGTCGGCGTTAGTCGTCCAGACATTTAAAGTCAGATCAACCGAGTTATCACCTAGGTTGGTCACCCGTACGATGGGCTCAGGGTCCGTAAAGGCCATTGCATTATTTCTAGCCAAACTTAGCATGACCTCTTTTGCCGTTTTAATATCGGCATCATAGCCGATACCTACTGTGATATCGACACGGCGATTGGGCAGCGCCGTATAGTTGATGACCGCTGAGGTAGTGATATTGCTATTAGGAATAATAATATCGTGATTGTTGGTCGTCGTAATATGCGTATTGACTAGCGTAATCTCAGTGACGGTGCCAGTGTAACTGCTGATCTGCACAAAATCACCGCGTACGAAGGGACGAAAAGTCACAATCATGATACCAGCCGCGAAGTTTGACAGCTGATCTTTGAGGGACAGACCAATCGCAACCGCAGCACCACCTAATATAGCGACAACCGAGGTAGTCTGTACGCCAACTTTACTTAGCGCAGCCAAAGATACCACGACCAGCAGTACCCCATAAATTAACCGACCTAAAAAGCTTGCAACGGTGTCATCTAAGTGGCTACGTAGCATAATTCGATGCGCGACGGTGACAGCTTTTTTTGCCAGCCAGCGCCCTACGACGAATATGAGTATGGCTAAGGCCACTTTAATAACTAAGCCTAAAGCGTTACTGGTTAAGCTGGCAACATCTACGGTAAAACCTAAAAATTCCATACTGACTCTTTACTCTATTACTGTGTTTTATGAATGTGGGTAGTTGCTATAAAAGACACGATTATTAAAAAACGGTCATTAAAGACTATCATTAAAAAATTGTCGTTAAATTTATACCGTTATAGACGTCATTTTGAAAAATAGAATGGGCTTTTAACAGTTTAATAAGTCACGTCTACTTTGTCACTATAACGATAGGTACGTATCAAACGCAACTCGACGATATCATGCATGTCTTCAGTGAATTTGCCAAAGGGCGCTGCTTGCCGTACTGATTGCTTGGCAGCTTCATCGAGTATCGTGGAGTTTGAGCTTTCAAGCAGACGAATGGCTTTAATATTGCCATCATGATTGATAATAACCATGAGGCGCACCTCGCCCGTAATACCTTGCGCACGCGCTTGGGCAGGATACTGTAAGTTGCCAACGCGCTCGACGTGCTCACGAAAAGTATTGATATAATCGGCAGCTGCACCACGCGTCGTTGAATTACTGTCAACGGTCACCACTTTCGACTTGGTCGCGTAGAGCTGCTGACGCTGAGACAGTTGCGCCTCTAACGTGGCAATCTCTTTACGCAGCCGCTCTTCTTGCGCCATGAGATCATCTTTTGCTTGCTTACTGTCATTATCAGACTCTACCGTAGCCTGCCGCCAGCTCAGCGTGGTACGCAGATAGCTCTCTTGATAGCGCTGCTGGCGCACTTGGCGCTGCAAACTGATCACATCTTGCGTTTCGCTCATTTGCTCAGCAGAGAGCGGACTGCTCTGATCGCTCTCTTGCCGCAACGGTTCACGCACTGTGCCACCGCCCTCTTGGGAGGCATTGGCAATAAAATGCGCATCTTCATTCGGCTGCATATTATCGGTAAGTGCCTTAGCCACGTCTTGCATCATCGCGGCAGGGTCTTTGCCCATCGAAAAGCTGATACCAAAAATAATCACCGCATGGACGACAACGGCGATGACAATAGCAACAGGCAAGCTAATATCACGCTTAGGGGTTTGCGCTGAAAAGTGGTAGCTTTGCGAGTCTTTGATATAGGCCACAATTGGTCTCAGCTTTTAGGTATGAGCGAGCTTATAGTTATTTATAAATAAAGGGTGCAGACAATATGATTGTAATGTTGGCGCGCGCTATTTAAAGCACATGAGCATATGTCGGCGCTATCATAACATGACACATAATTATGTCGCTAGCATAACCGTTGCACATTGCATCATCTTGGCCTTTTTTGGCAAAGTCATAACCTAGCGAGGGTGAGACAGTTTTATGACGAATATCCGTTAACAGGGGTACATTATTAGTTTATTAACCTGCAATAGGTTTAAATGAATAGCGACAAAACGCATGTGTTCATTTTGCATGCTGCTGATTTGTTATATACTGTTTCTAATGATGACAATAATAAATAGTAGGTATTACCCTAACAATCGTGAATTTCTATTGTATATGACATAGCGCTGCTCTAAGCTTAGGGCGTGTCCTCCTTTGAAAAATGGAGATAAAAATGAAATAAATTGCAGTCAATCAAGGAAAACAGCGCAGATAATATCGGGATATTGCCCAGCTCTTTGACGACGTTTGACAAAATTTAGCCATTTTTAGTTCATTTAGAGGTTCATCGCTTGAATTGAGGACACGCCCTAGTATCAATATATGTCATTTAAACCCGTTTTATAGTGACCATTTTTTGAGCCAAAACTACTTTGAACTCATGTAGCATGTCTGACTTTTACAAGACGTTTTCTATTTTATAGACGCTATTTTTCATAAACGCTACTTTGCGTCGCCTCTGATGTTGCTGCCCGATAATGATAAGGATAATAAGTTTGAGTGATTTTGATAACATGAATAATTCAGACAGCTTCGATGACTTCTTCGATAGTATCGGCTATCGTTTTGACGAGTCATTCAGCGATGGTTGGGAGCGCCTGACCCAGACTATTAAGAATATATATAACAAAACGACTGACAAGTTTGAGGACGAGCTATCGCTGCCAGTGGCACAAATCTATGTCAATGATGCCCTGCAAAAGTTCGTGACCGACAATGTCAAAGCCATCTTAGAGCTGCGTGTTGAGATGCATGACGATTGGTTCCGCTTATACTGCACGATAAATGCAGCCGGTATTTATGCGGAAGTTGCCAGTAATTTTAGCTTGGTTCATGTGCAGCTTGATCGCAATGTACAGCGCTTTGTATTTGGGCAGCAGACTTATACCGATGTGCTCAACCTACGCTGCGAGTCGTTTATCAAGCGCCAAGGCATTAAGCTCTTTATCTGGTTCTATCACCGCATCTTGAAAAAAGACCCGTTGGGTTTTATTTTGTCCTATATCAATATCGCTCGCGCAAAAGACGAAGTCATCTATCTTGATATCAATCGCTGGCTGAAGAAGAACAAAAAAATCATGAGCACTTTGCATAAGGTGCAAGTAAATTATGGCGAAATTGAAGAAGAGCAAATGATTTTGAAAACGCAAATCAATTATCGAGATCTATTGGCAGCGAGCAGCAACGAAGACATCATTGGTGACGATGATGAGCCTGAGCTGATGCAAGGCCCAATCAATCCAATTGCTGATGCCACTGAGCCGAGTCAAGTTTAGACATTATTACTCTTAGCTCATAAAAAAACGCTGATTCTTGGAGACTATGGTCTTTTAAGAGTCAGCGTTTTTTTATTGATACCAATTTTTTGTAGCCTCTGTCTGCGCAGGCACAGCAAGCAAGCAAGGAAAATTGATATCAGCAGTGCGTCATGTATCGATATTACTTTTTACTAACTATAGCGAGCGTTACCAGTAGTTTTCTACCGCAATATTGCCCTCACCGCGACGATTCATCACCAAACCTAACGACTTTAGCGTTTCTTTAGTGTCTTCTACCATATCTGGATTGCCACATAACATAACATGCGTGCTCTCAGTGTCTAACGCTATGCCCGCGCGTTCTTGTAACGTACCATCTAATAGCAGTTTTGGTAGCCGCTCTGTCAGTGCGCCCTCAACTGGCTCACGAGTAACAATAGGAATGAAGATTAATTTGGCTGGATTATCGACCAGCGAGCCAAAGTCTTCTTGCAAGCGTTCAATCTGCTCG
The DNA here is from genome assembly GCF_000511065.1 of Psychrobacter sp. TB67. Lineage (NCBI taxonomy): Bacteria > Pseudomonadati > Pseudomonadota > Gammaproteobacteria > Moraxellales > Moraxellaceae > Psychrobacter > Psychrobacter sp. TB67. Next base: position 49,108 of record NZ_AYYA01000082.1, on the reverse strand, counting down.
ACATAGGCCAGCTCCTCTATCGAGCGCGCACTATACGCCAAGACAATATGATCGTAATCCTGCCACGTTTGCAAGTCTTGTAGCATCGACAAGAACGGTGCCAAGCCCGTACCTGTCGCCAGCAGCCATAAGTCTTTTGGCAACGGCTTTTGATAACGTGCTAAGGTTAAAAAACCAAACGGCATGGTATTGAGCAATAGCTCATCGCCCACTTGTAAGTGCTGCAGCTGCGAGGTGAACGCGCCATCAGGAATCACGATAGAGAAAAACTCTAATACCTCATCAAAAGGAGATGAGACGATAGAATAGGCACGAAAGATATCTTCATTCAATGCAGCATTAGGTGCATCTTTGGCAGACTCGCCTTGCTGCTGATAATATTTTAATTGACTCGGGTTGACACCCAAACGTACAAATTGCCCCGCCGTAAATTTAAAACTATCTGGACGGCTGACGGTAAAGCTAAACAAATTCGGGGTCCAAGTGGTTTTACTCAGTACCGTCACGCTTTGGATATTGTCACTCATAATCATTTGTCACTCATATTTTATTAAGATTTATACTTATAAGAATTTAAAAAGTACAAAAAAAGATGCGCCAAGCTTATCATAAAGCGGGCGCATCTTGTTTTTCTAACCGTAACAGCAGATAAGCAGCTCCATAAAAATGCAGCGACTTACCTTACATTTATAATAGTATTACCAAATACGAGCCAGACTTGCCCACTCAATTAAGGTGTTTGGCAAGATACCGAAGAAGACAATCAGCGCAGTCGCGGCAATCACCATGATACCACCGGTACGAATACCCCATTGTCCAGCGACGTCAAACTCGATAAATTGCTTAGGACGTTTAAATAAGGTAAGCATCACGCGCAAGTAATAGAACAAGCCAATGGCACTACCCAAGATAATCATAGCCGCCAAGAACCAATGCGTGCCTTGTACCGCAGCCAATATCGCAAACAACTTAGTGATAAAGCCTGCCGTCAGTGGAATACCAGCCAATGACAACATCATAATTGTCATAACAGCGGTCAGCACCGGACGACGCCAAAACAGCCCTTGATAATGGGTCAGCTCATCCGCTTCACCAGCCAATCGATACGGGCTCGACATCAAGGTCACCACACCAAAAGCACCGATAGAGGTAAACGCATAAACGGCCATATACATGCTAGAAATACTATCCGCTGCCGTACCAATGCTGACGATGACAATAAGCACGTAACCCATATGCGCAATGGATGAATAACCCAATAAGCGTTTTAGGCTAGTCTGACGGACTGCCAACAAGTTACCCGCCAAAATCGATAAGGTCGCCATAACCATCAGTAACATCTGTACCGACGGTAATGCCAATAAAGACGTATCGATTAAGAATCGTACTGCAAGCGCCATCATAGCGACCTTTGATACCGATGCTAAAAACGTGGCAATCGGTGCCGGTGCGCCTTCGTAAACATCGGGCGTCCACATATGAAAGGGTGCAGCCGACAGTTTAAACGCAATACCGAACATCATCATTGCCGCGCCGAGTATTAATAGTGGCGACTCAAACACATCACCCAACATAATACTAATCGGTTTAAAGGCCAACGTGCCGACTTGCGCATAGATAAAGGCCATGCCCATGAGCAAGGTTGCCGATGCCGTCGCTGACAGCACCAGATACTTAAGCCCTGATTCAAGCGAGCGATTGCGCATGTAAGTATAAGACAACAGACCATAGAGTGGCACTGAGAGCAGCTCTAAGCTCATAAAGAACGATGCCATATGCTGAGCACAGACCATGAGCAGCGCGCCAGTGGTCGATAGCAGCATGAGCAAGTACAGCTCATCTTTATTGTCTTTGAAATCAGCCAAATAAGCATAAGACAACGTACAACAAGCCAGCGCACAGATCAATATCACTACCATGTTGAACTGCGCAAAGTTATCAATCACAAAAAGCTGTTCGGCGACTGGTAACTGCGACCCACTAGTAATGATGCCTGCCATTTGCCCAATTAACGTAAACAGACCAATATTAAGACCAACGACTGTAATAGTGCCGGTTATCATATGTGAGCGTTTAATAGTGATGGCGATCATTACCAGCAATACCGTAATGACGACGGCAATGATCGGTGCATAAGGCATCAGTCCCATCAAATCATTCATCGTAAATTCATTCATGACTTAACGTGCCTCCATTGCATCAAGCAGCTGCGATGCGTCTACTTGTGTCACTTGACTATATATATAGGCATTATTAATCCACTGCATCGCGTGGCTTGAGGTATCAAGGAACGGCTGTGGATACAGTCCGAGCCAGACCAAGCCTGCGGCGAGCATCAGTAATAATGACAGCTCACGTTTGCCCAAATCTTTTAATTTGCGGCTCGGTAAACCGTGTGATTTGGTCTCGCGCATGGCCAATTCTTTAACATTATTGGTACCAAACAACGCGCTATGAATCAAGATAAGCGAGTACAACCCTGCCAATACCAAGCTAAAGGTGGCCAATATCACAAACACTGGATACTGAGCAAATGCGCCTAATAAAATCATGAATTCGCCAATGAAGTTACCGGTACCGGGAATACCTAACAAAGCGGCACAGAAGAACATTAGTATCGGTGCATAATAGCGGAACTGACCCCACATACCGCCCATCAAGGTCAAATCGCGGGTATGCAGACGCTCGTACAACTGCCCTGCCATAATAAATAGGGCAGCTGAGCTTAAGCCATGGGCCAGCATTTGAATCATTAAACCTTGCAAGCTGAGCAACGTACCTGCATAGATTGCCAATACCACAAAACCCATGTGCGAGATACTGGTATAAGCCAGCAGGCGCTTCATATCGGTCTGCATAAAGGCTAGCCATGCGCCATAAAAGATACCAATCGTACCCAAGGTCATGGCTATTGGCGCAAAATCTTGTGATGCGGCTGGGAACAGTGGTAAGACAAAACGAATCAAACCATAAGCGGCGGTCTTGATCAGTACCCCTGCCAAATCCACTGAACCGGCGGTTGGTGCCTGCGCATGGGCGTCAGGTAGCCAGCCGTGAAAGGGAACAATCGGTAGCTTGACCGCAAAGCCAATAAAGAAGCATAGCATGATGGGATATTCCCAACCGCCAAGCGAGGTACCGAGCAAGTCATTATAATTAAAGCTGACCACGCCTTTTTGTGCGTAGCTAATGATTACCAGTACCAAGATACCGACCAACATGATGAGGCCAGACGCTTGGGTATAGATAAAGAACTTGGTTGCCGCGTATTCTTTGGTCTTGCCACCGACCACATCATGACCCCAAATAGCAATCAAGAAGTAGATAGGAACCAGCATCATCTCCCAAAAGAAGAAGAATAAAAACAAGTCAATTGCTAAGAAAACACCGATAACGCCGCCTAAACTCCACAGCAAGTTTAGATGAAAGAAACCAACGCGGCGCTGAATCTCATTCCACGAACAGGCCACTGCTGCGATACCCAGTAGCCCTGTAAGAGCCACCATCATAAGCGACAAACCATCCATCGCTAAATGAAAACTAATACCAAAAGTCGGTATCCAAGGCACCATAAATTCAGCGACCCAAGGCACAGCAGCATCTGGTGCAATCACCTGCTTGCTCATACCACCAAAATCACCGTATTGCCACAGTACCAGTGACAAAGCAAAAGTCAACGTCATACCAATTAAAGCAATCCAGCGCGGCAGACGTTTATTAAAGCGCTCTACCAGCCAACACAGCAATCCAGCAATAAACGGAATCGCAATCAATGCTGGTAGCATCCACGTTTGTTGTAACTCAATCATCTTATACCACCGTCATCATTACCAGCACCAGCAATACAGCCATGCCCAAGCCAAAGCTTGTAGCGTAACCTCGAAGTGACCCTGTTTGCGTCGCAGACAATACCCTATTACCAGCCGATGCCAGCTTAGGTAATAGGAGCCACGATTTATCGACAGGATCGGCTTTAAATAAGCGGCCGATGAACAAAAAGGGTTTTACAAAAATTATATCGTATAGCGCATCAAAGCCCAGACCGTGGTAGCACCAATGATATAACGCACCGCCGATACGTGAGCGCTTAAAGCGTGTGAGTGTACGACCTTTATCCACCACATATAATAGTGCTGCTAAGACAAGCCCTGCGAGCATCGCACCCATCGCGATATACTCTGCGGTGTGCTTGGCATGCGCTTGACCAGCAACTTCTAATAAGTGTCCAACGCTCTCTGGCAGCACCCCTTGCAATGGCGGAGTAATCAATGCGCCGACCGCAGTTGATAACACCAGCAATACAGTCAGTGGCAACCAATATGACACCCCTGACAACTTGTGCGCATGGGTTTTTTCTTCGCCAAAAAACACAATCCAAATCATACGGAAAGTATAAAGCGCGGTTAAGAAAGCACCGAATACACCCATATAGAATAAAACTTGATGACCAGTGGCATAGGTTTCCCACAGAATGGCTTCTTTAGAATAAAAGCCAACGGTGACCCAAGGTATCGCAGCCAGCGCACCGCCACCGATGATATAACACCAAAACACCAATGGAATCTTTTTGCGTAAGCCGCCCATCTTAAAGATATCTTGCTCGTGGTGTACCGCCAAAATGACTGCGCCTGATGATAAAAATAGCAACGCTTTAAAGAAAGCGTGGGTCATCAAGTGGAAGATAGCCCCTTGCCATGCGCCAACGCCGAGTGCTAAGAACATATAGCCAATTTGGCTCATGGTCGAATAGGCAAGAATACGTTTAATATCAGTTTGCGCCAGTGCACAAAAGCCAGCAACGACCAACGTCAGTGCTCCAACGCCGCCGACCCAATATAATAAAATACCAGGCGTCAGCTCAAACAGTGGATGCAGACGGGCGATTAAATAAACCCCTGCCGTGACCATCGTTGCCGCGTGAATCAATGCCGAAACTGGCGTCGGACCTGCCATCGCATCGGCAAGCCACGTATGTAATGGTAGCTGCGCTGATTTACCCATCGCGCCACCAACGAGCATCATGGTCGTTAGAATCATCGTTGGATTGTTAATATCAAACACGTCTGGAGCGCGCGTAATAATCTCTTGAATATTAAGCGTGCCAAATTCGCGGAATAATAAAAACAAACCAAAGGCTAAGAACACATCACCCACACGGGTGACGGTAAAGGCTTTCATCGCCGCCCGACCATTGGCTCTGTCATGATAATAAAAACCAATGAGTAAGTATGAACAGATACCGACGCCTTCCCAACCGAGATAGAGCAAGAATAAATTGTCCGCCAATACCAGCAATAACATACTGGCGACGAACAAGTTCATATAGCTAAAGAAACGGGCAAAACCAGTGTCGCCTTTCATATACCAAGCGGCAAACAGGTGAATCAAAAAGCCAATGCCAGTAATAACACCTGTCATCGTTAATGCTAAACCGTCAAAGCTCAAGCCAAAGCTTGGTGCAAAGTCTCCCACTTGGAACCAAGTCCATAGCGGAACCTCAATGACCGTGCCCGCAGGATGCGTCGTTAAAAAAGTATAGCTGACCACCAGTGTGCATAGCGCTGATAGCAGCATACTACCGACACCGACAATCGCGGCTACTTGCTCTGATAATTTGTCACGCATAAAGGCTAAAATCAAAAAGCCAACGAGCGGGAATATAAAGGTTAATGGTAATAAACTCATGACATCATCCTTTCATCTCATTGGCGCTATCGACATCGAGATGCCCACGCTGGTGATAAAAACGTAATAATATTGCCAGACCAATAGAGGCTTCAGCGGCTGCCAACGTCAAAATAAAGATAAACATAATTTGTCCATCCGGATCGACCCAGCGACTGCCTGCGACCACAAACGCTAAGGCTGCCGCGTTCATCATGATCTCAAGGCTCATTAGCATAAATAAAAAGTTACGCCGTACCATGACACCGCACAGACCAATGGCGAATAAAATTCCCGCCAAAATTAGTCCGTGGCTCATGGGTATCATACCCAGTACATTCTGCGCCGCGGCAGCGGGCTGTACTAAGCCTGCCACCTCATGGGCAAACGGCACGTTCGACACGTCTTGTGCCACGCTTGCTGCTAGTACCATCAGTCAGACTCCTTGCGCGTGACTTTCTTCATACCCACCTGCATACTTACCTTCTTACCAACGTAGTCATGTGGATCGACATCTTTATATTCGTAGGGTTTAGCCATTTTTACCGCATCATGTTCAGTATGAGTGCTATCGTTATCGTATTGGGTGATACTGCCCACACTGGGCTTAAAGTCCTGACTGTCATTGCCGACAATTTCATCATCACTCGACTCTTTGCCCACATGATACGCAGCCACTAGCGCCGCTAATAATAACAAAGCAGCGACTTCTACCAACATAATATACTTACTAAATAAGGCAGTACCTACTGCTTTAGCAGTAACACTCATACCACCAATGACGGCTGCTTCGTCGTGATTAAGACCAATCAGCGCATAGAGCACAACGGCGATAACGATCGTCAACCCTGTCGGTATTGCCCAAGTGCCTGCATCGAGCCAGCGCTCTTCACGCTCATCATTACTCATACCCAAGTTGAGCATCATAATAACAAAGACGAAGAGCACTAAAATTGCGCCAGCGTAAACAACAATTTCTAACGCCCCAGCAAATGGCGCACCCAGCACAAAAAATATGCCAGCGACCGCCAATAAAGACACAATCATCGACAAAATAGCGTGTACAGGATTGGCATGGGTAACTACCCGTAGACTGGCAAAGATAGCCACCGCGGCAAGCGCATAAAAACCTGCCAGTTCAGGATTGTTCAAGATATTCATCATGGCAGCAAGCTCCTTAGATCAATCGGTGCTGCTTCATTTTGAGCAGCGCCTTTTGGTTTGTCCGCTACCGCCATACCCGTCACACGATAATAGTTATAATCGGGATATTTACCCGGTCCTGAAATCAGCAAATGCTCTTTTTCATAGACCAAATCTTGGCGCTTATATTCACCCAGCTCAAAATCGGGGGTCATTTGAATCGCGGTCGTCGGACAGGCTTCTTCGCATAGGCCACAAAAAATACAGCGCGAGAAGTTGATACGGAACAACTCCGGATACCAACGACCATCTTCACGCTCCGCTTTTTGTAAGGAGATACAGCCGACTGGACAGGCCACGGCACATAAGTTACAAGCAACACAGCGCTCATCACCATCAGGGTCGCGAGACAATATAATACGTCCACGAAAGCGCGGCGGTACCGGTACCGGCTCTTCAGGATAAAGGATGGTGTCACGTGGCCTAAGGGCATGACTGTTAACCATCCACATACTGCGTACAATGGTAAACATACCAATGACGATCTTTTTTATGGCCGTAAAAAAAGTTGCTAACATGGAACTTTCCTTTGCATATTTGCAATGCTAAATGATTAGGTTTATCCCAAATATGGATAAAGTTGCTCAACAATACGAGCAATCACCTCATTTCTATCCGAAAAATCACGGATGTATCTACCACAAACAAACTTATAAAATAAGATACGTGTTCTTCATTCCAAACTACCGCAATGATATTACGTCAATGCCTTTAATCCATCATCAGCAATATGACTGCCGCAGTAGCCAATAAATTAATCAGCGTGACGGGCAGGCAGACTTTCCAGCCAAAGTTCATCACCTGATCATAGCGCGGACGCATGAGTGAGCCTCGAGCCAGAATAAACATGGTCATAAAGAATAGCGTCTTAATCATGAACCAAAAAGCGGGTGGAATGAATGGAATATCTAGGTTAAAAGGCGCAAGCCAACCACCGAAGAATAAACATGTCATTAATGCAGAAATCAAAACGACGTTGACATATTCGCCGATAAAGAACATCCCAAACTTCATGCCTGAATATTCAACATGATAGCCTTCGGCCAGCTCTTGCTCTGCTTCTGGCTGATCAAATGGATGTCTGTGCGTAACAGCCACACCAGCCACGACAAAGGTCAAAAATCCGAAAAACTGTGGAATGATATACCAGCCATCAATTTGTGACTCGACAATCTCGCGTAAGTTAAATGAGCCGGTCAAGGCGACGACACCCATCAACGATAAACCCAAGAATACTTCATAACTGATGGTTTGTGCCGCAGACCGTAAGCCACCGAGTAACGAAAATTTATTAGCCGATGCCCAGCCACCGAACATAACGGCATAAACAGCGATACCTGCCATCGCAAAGAAAAACAGGATACCGATATCCCAATCAGCCACACCCAGTGTTGGTGAGATAGGAATAACTGCGAACGATGCCAATGCAGTAAACATGGCCACTGCAGGTGCTAGAGTAAATATAAATTTGTCGGTAAAATTGGGCGTCCAATCTTCTTTAAAGAAGATTTTGAGCATATCCGCGACCAGTTGTAGTGAACCAAAAGGCCCAACACGGTTTGGACCATAACGGTCTTGCCAAAGCGCCAACATACGGCGCTCATAGACAATCATCAACGCTGCAACAATGACTACCACTAAAAAGATAACCAAAGATTGTACGACCAAAAAAAGTATCGACCAAGTATCAAAGCTCATGCTACTCGCCAAAAAGCTTGGCACATCAGGGATAATACGGGTAACTTGCATATTACACCTCCTGTGTAGTGGTCGGCGCGTTGTCTACTGGCGCTGTATCGTTAGTATTCGCAGTTAAAGAGCTGTCATTAGCCATACTGCCCATCATCGTTACTGGCGCATCAACCTTACGTACTGATGCTGGCATGGATGGATGAATAATACTCACCTGCCCAACCGGATAACCAATACAACCTTCTGCTAGATAACCGACAATCTGTACTGGCAAGGTGATTTGCTGCTTATCAATCTCAATGGCTAAGTAATCACCAGCTGCAATATTCCAGTCTTTGGCATCGTCCATACCAATACGCCATGTCGCGATAGGCAGTTGCTCAGCTACGATTGGGCTACGTGATGCCATCATTGAGCTGGCATAAATATTATAAATAGGCACAAGCTTAGCCTGTCCCTGCTGCATGTCGGTCGTGGTTGCAGACATCGCTTCTGGTGCAACATATTGACGCATGGCTAAACGCTCTAATTGATCAAATAAGCGTACACCGGGATCACCATTTTTTAGACTGCCGCCCACTTTGTCTTGATACTTATTCCACGCTTGCGGTGAGTTCCAACCTGCCGCATTGGCAAAAGGAATCATCGAGCTTGGTGTTTGTTTGCCACTATAGCCTTCCATTGAAAAGGTTAAACCAGTATCCAAATCTTTTGGCTGCATTGGCTCATGGACTGAGATTGGGGCCCGCATGGCGGTACGGCCTGAATAGCGACGCGGCTGACGGGCAATCTTTAGACCCGTCATACGGTAATCAGCATCAGGCGCAGCATTCTTGATACCAGCAAGCTTAGGATGCGTAGCGATTAGTGCATTAATAACATCATCAAGCTGTGTCCAATCGACGTCGCGACCTTCAATACTGCTATGTACCGCGTGCAGCCAGCGCCAGCCTTCTTTGATGCTACTCATCGGATGATAATATTCGTTATCATAAACTTGGAAGAAGCGCTGGGCACGACCCTCAGCAGATATCAATGTGCCGTCCGCTTCTGCAAAGCTTGCGGCTGGTAATACGATATCGACATCTTTGTGCCAATCAAGTAGCTGATGATCCAGTGCAATGACGGTCTTATCAGATAATAGCTGCGTTAATTTATTGGCATCGATGGCATCAGTTAGCTGGTTTTCAGCGACGATGACGACATCAAAATCAGTCGCTAACAATTCTTCGACTGACTGACCGCCGAGCATGCAGACACCCATGCTGTTGGCATCAGGAACCGTTAGATAGATACCGGCTTGCGCATGATAGCTATCATTCACTTCTTTTAGCTCAAGCTTGGTTGCAGGCTCACGCTCGACGTCGTCTTGTGCTTCTGTATCAACGCCCGTTTCCGGTTTGTTGGGTTTAGCAGACAAGTCTTTGTCTTCGCTTTGCTGAGCAGTTGCTGTTTGTGCTTCAGCGGCGCGAACCTGCTCATTATGTGCCTCAACTTGCTGCTGTTCCGTTGCTTTAATCGCAGCACGTTTTTGTGTTAATGCTTGAGTAATCTGTGCCGCCGCTTCTATTAATGCGGTAGACGACAGGCTAGTACCAGAGATGATTAATGGCTTATCCGCTTGAACCAAATCATAAGCGATCTGCTGAGCCAATGCTTGCATCGCATCCACATTAGCGTCTTGTTCAGCCGCTTGTGGGTCCGCTACTTCTGCTAAATCATCAGCGAAGTTAGCAATTTCATCAGCGACTTTAAAGCCAAGTTTAGTGATGTCTTCAGGTGTCGCGACTACGCTGACTTTACTGATGTCTTCTAGCTTGGTTTGGGTCACATCAATGACATAAACTGGGCTTAATGCATCTTGCGCGATACGCTTAACTGGTTCAGCAAGCCAAGGCTGCGTTTGCAGCGCCGCCGCCATTTTTAGGCCTTCGTTCTTTGCGGCTTGGCGTACTGATAGCGCCACTCGTGATGAGGTTTGCGTGATGTCCTCACCTAATACGAGCACTGCATCATGCGTTTCGATATCGGTCATGCTAGGGTTATAAATGCCTTCCATGCTAAGCACTTCGATGCATTTATTGACCAGTGCTTGTTGCTGATGATTCAGACCTGTTGAGAAGTTATCAAAGCCAACGAGGTTTTTTAGGGCAAAGTTAGTCTCTAAACTGGCACGTGGTGAGCCAATCCCGATAACTTTTTTATCTTTGATACGTTTGATGGTTTCATCAAGAGCGTAGTCAATATTAATTTTGACATGCTTATCATTGATGCGTTCAAGCGCTTGGGTTGGACGATCATCACGATTGACATAGCCATAACCAAAGCGACCACGATCACATAAGAAGTAACGGTTTACTTCGCCGTTATAGCGGTTTTCGATGCGGCGCAATTCACCATAACGCTCACCTGGTGAGATATTACAACCTGCTGAGCAACCATGACAGATGCTTGGTGCGTACTGCATATCCCATTTGCGGTTATAGCGTTCAGAATGCGTTTTATCGGTAAATACACCCGTTGGGCATACTTCGGTTAAGTTGCCTGAGAACTCGCTTTCAAACTGACCATCTTTGTCACGGCCAAAATAGACGCGATTGTTTGAGCCATAAACACCCAAATCTTCGCCGCCCGCATAGTCTTTATAAAAACGTACACAACGATAGCAAGCGATGCAACGGTTCATCTCATGGGCGATAAATGGCCCAAGCTCTTGGTTATGATGGGTGCGTTTGGTAAAGCGATAGCGACGACGGCTATGACCTGACATATAGGTCATGTCCTGCAAATGACAATGTCCACCCTCTTCACAAGTTGGACAATCATGTGGATGGTTAGTCATAAGTAACTCAACCATCGACTTGCGGAATGCTTTGGCTTCATCGTCAGTCACAGAGATGTACATATCATCGCCAGGAGCGACCATACATGACATCACGAGGCGACCGCGACCCGCTTCCATATCTTCTTTATTTTGGAATTGCTTGACCGCGCACTGACGGCACGAGCCTACTGAGCCTAGGGCTGGATGATAACAAAAATACGGCACATCAATGCCGAGTGATAAGCAGGCTTGTAGTAAGTTGTCGCTGCTATCTACTTCGACAGTGGTTCCATCAATATGTATGACTGCCATGCCGCTCTCCTTATTTCACTGCTGGCTGTTGGTTGGCTGCCGCATCAATCACATCGACACCAACCGCCTGCGCGATTTTTTGATCAAACTCTGGACGGAAATATTTAATCGCACTCATTAGTGGTTCCATCGCACCTGGCGCATGCGCACAGAATGTCTTACCAATCCATAAATCACGCGTCAGGCCCTCTAGTTTTTCGACATCGCCCACTTGTCCCTCACCGTTATTGATAGCGGTCAGCAATTTGACGCCCCACGGTAAGCCATCACGACACGGTGTACACCAGCCGCACGACTCGCGTTGAAAGAAAATCTCAAGGTTACGAAGTAACGGCACCATATCTTGCGACTCATCGACGACCATGATAAGCCCAGTACCCATACGGCTACCCGCTTCTTGAATGGTGTCAAAATCTACGACCACGTCCAAATGTTCTGCAGTCAAAAAGTCAGTCGAGGCGCCGCCCGGTAACCAAGCCTTCAGCGTTTTACCATCTTTCATACCACCGGCTAAATCTTCAATGATTTCGCGAGCCGTATAACCAAAGGGTAACTCCCAGAGGCCTGGATCATTGACCAAGCCTGAACAGCCAAATAATTTGGTGCCTGGCGTTTTACTTTTACCTTTAATCTCGGATAGTGATTGATACCACTCTACGCCGTGATTCAAGATGGCTGGCATATTGCATAAGGTCTCAACGTTATTGACAACCGTTGGTCTGCCCCATGCACCAGAGATTTGCGGGAAAGGGGGTTTGGTACGTGGGTTAGCACGGCGACCTTCTAAGCTGTTAATCAATGCGGTTTCTTCACCGCAAATATAACGTCCAGCGCCAGTATGCACATGCAGATTAAAACTAAAATCTGAGCCTAAAATATTGTCGCCCATGAGATTGTTGGCCAAACATTCTTCGATAGCAGCGACCAAACGTTCAGCGGCCAAGATATACTCACCGCGGATAAAGATATAACCGTCAGTGGCACCAATCGCATGCGCGGTAATAAGCATACCTTCAATCAACTGAAACGGTAAACGCTCCATTAATAGACGGTCTTTAAAAGTACCCGGCTCCATTTCATCAGCATTACAGATAAGATAACGCGGCAAACCGTCCGGCGGCGACATAAACGACCACTTTAGACCCGCGTTAAAACCTGCACCGCCGCGACCTCGGACATTGGCGGCTTTAATCATATTGCCGACGTCTTTTGGCGATTTAGATAGCGCTTCTTTTAGACCAGTGAAGCCTTTTAGAGACTCATAAGTGGCTAAATCAAGCACCGCATCATGATGCGCCAAACGCCAAGTCAATGGTTTGGTTTCGCTAGTAGCGGTTGCTTTATCGCCATAAATTGGAACACGCTGTGCATTTAGCTGGCTTGGCGCTTGGCCTTGACCGCGACGAGCAATCTGCTCTGAAATCGTTAAACTCATGCGTATAGCTCCAATAATTGCGCGACCTCGGAGGGCTGGACAGGACCATAAGTGTCTTCATCTATCAGCACCGCAGGACCTTTATCACAGTTACCCAAACAGCAAATCGGTAATAGCGTAAAACGACCATCAGCAGTCGTCTGGCCGTACTCAATATTTAATTGCGCTCTGATTTCAGCCGATAACGCCTCATAACCGGTCAAATAACAAGCCACTGAATCACAAATGAGAATGACGTGACGACCGACAGGCTGACGATAGATACGGTTAAAGAAGGTTGCTACGCCATCCATATCAGTCATAGGCACATTTAGAATATTGGCAATGGCATTAACTTGCGCATCATCAACCCAGCCATTACGCTTTTGCACAATTTTTAGCGCATCTAAAGACGCGGCACGCGGATGGGGATAGTGATGCATATGTTCATGGATTGCTGCAATTTCTTCAGCGGTTAAGATACTTGCCACATCTACTTTTGGCATTTTATCGGAAACAATTCTCATAATCTTTTTCTTTCCTCACTCAGCCCACTGTTTAGGTTGCGCTCATCGCGCGCCAACAGCGTTTTGGTGTGCCAGTTTGGCGATAACATATTAATGAACTTGTCTTACTTTTTAACTCATAGGTTTATAGCTATTCGCTTATAACCCTAACAAACTTATCATCTTATTAACTGATAATTACAGACGTTCTAACGGTCACAATCTGCCATCACAATATCAATCGATGCTAAATACATAATGGCATCGGATACGAGCGAGCCATTAATAACCGATGGCATTTGCTGTAAATGTGCAAATGTCGGCGTACGAATACGAGTACGGTAGCTCATTGTCGCTTTGTCTGAAGTAATATAATAACTGTTCAGACCTTTGGTCGCTTCTACGATCGTCGTACACTCGCCCGCTGGCATCACAGGACCCCAAGATACGGAGATAAAGTGGTTAATCAAGGTCTCGATGTCATTCAACGTACGGTCTTTTGGCGGTGGTACTGCCAATGGATGATCGGCTTTATAAGGACCTTGCGGCATATTGTCCATACATTGACGGATGATACGTAACGACTGGCGCATCTCTTCGACTTTCACCATACAGCGATCATAAGCATCACCGTTATAGCCGACTGGGACTTCAAAGTCGTAATTCTCGTAGCCCATATAAGGACGCGCTTTACGCAAATCGAAATCTAAGCCTGTCGCACGTAAACCTGCGCCAGTCACGCCCCATGCCAATGCTTGCTTGGTGTTATATTGCGCCACGCCTTGGGTACGACCTTTGAGCACGCTGTTTTGCAGTGCCGCTTTGACATATTCATCCAAGCGTTTTGGCATCCAATCCAAGAATTCACGAACCAAACGCTGCCAGCCGCGCGGTAAATCGTGCGCCGTACCACCGATACGGAACCACGCAGGATGCATACGGTAGCCAGTCACGGCTTCGATGACATCATAAGCTTTTTGGCGATCGGTAAACATATAGAATACTGGGGTCATACCACCTGCATCCTGAATAAAGGTACCGACAAATAACAAGTTATTGGTAATACGGAAAAACTCACTCATCATCACGCGGATGGTTTCAGCGCGCGGTGGAATGGTAATCCCAGCAAGCTTTTCAACCGACATGATGTACGGTAGCTCATTCATTACGCCGCCGAGGTAATCAATACGGTCGGTATAAGGAATAAATGAGTGCCATGTTTGACGCTCAGCCATTTTTTCGGCACCGCGATGGTGATAGCCAATATCTGGGATACAGTCGACGACTTCTTCGCCATCAAGCTGTAAAACTAGGCGAAATGCACCATGAGCGGATGGATGGTTAGGACCAATGTTCAAGAACATAAAGTCTTCATCACGACCCGAGCGTTTCATGCCCCACTCTTCGGGAACAAAGCGCAGGTTTTCTTGCTCGTATTGTTGTTTGGCGTTATTTAGAAAGTAAGGAGTAAATTCAGTCGCCCGCGCATGATACTCTTTACGCAGTGGATGACCTTCCCAATATTTAGGTAATAAAATACGGGTTAGATGCGGATGACCACTAAAGACAATACCAAACATATCCCACACTTCACGCTCATACCAATTGGCATTTGGCCAAATCTGGGTGGCGCTCGGTACATTGACATCGTCTTCGCTCAGTGCCACCTTGATACGCACATCACTATTACGCTCAAACGACATTAAGTGATAAAACACCGTAAAGTCACTGTCGGGCATGCCTTGGCGATGTTGGCGCAAGCGCTCATCTATCGCTGACAAGTCAAAGAGCATGACATAGGGTTTTGGCAATTTACGCAGGAATAAGAGAATATCCAGCAAATCAGCACGCGCTACCCAAACCGTTGGAATCTCATCAACAGTGTGCTGTACCACGAATTTGCCAGCATATTTATGCTCTAGCTCTTTGATAACTGCTGGAACAGGCTTAATCTTAGGATCTGTGTTTTCGACTACCGTGACCATGAATGATGTATTCCTTCATTAATCATAACTGAACTATGTTAGTCATAACTGAGCTGTATTAGTCATAATTTAGCTATGTTAAACATAACTAAATTATGATGCACGTACGCGTACTTGGCATTGCTACGAATTATTAACGATCAAGCCAACTTAACGAGAGTTGCCAAACCAAATATTCATTAAATAAAAGCTGGTTGGCTAAATACTATCTGGACTACGCAAGTTTTTCACCGCGATACGATCCGCTTGCTTGCGGTCACGCTCAGGCGTCATTTGTGGCTGGTAGATACCCTGATCATTGACATGAATGCCCAGCGGACGACGCTCTTTGGTGATAGATTCTTGTAGTAACATCAAGCCTTGAATCAACGCTTCTGGACGCGGCGGACAGCCTGGCACATAGACGTCTACTGGAATAATCTTATCCACGCCTTGCACAACAGAATAGATATCGTACATGCCGCCCGAGTTAGCACAAGCACCCATTGAGATAACCCATTTTGGCTCAAGCATTTGCTCATAAAGGCGCTGGATAACCGGTGCCATTTTAACAAAGCAAGTACCAGCAACAATCATGACATCTGCCTGACGGGGCGAGGCACGAATAACTTCTGCCCCAAAACGTGACAAATCATGAACGGCTGTTAAAGTAGTGGCGTATTCGACATAACAGCAAGAAGTACCAAAGTTAAATGGCCATAGTGAGTGCTTGCGCCCCCAGTTTGCTGTTGAATGAACAAGGTCTTCTAGACGACCCATAAAGACGTTTTTATTGACTTCGTCTTCGATAGGATCGTTGACCGTTTGACTGGTCTGTGCAGGATAGACATCTGCATCAGGGTTGGCTTTTGTTAATGTGTATTTCATAACATACAACCTTTATATTAGGCGCAGCGTGACAATTAACTTGCCCTCACTATCACCTTAACTTCTATTATTAATAAGTGACCATTAATATAAATCGACTGCCATCTTCTTTACAGTATTATCATTATCATATCGTTGCCACCAGCGTTGACTCTTATAATCTTTTGTAAAACCTAAGTATAAGTTTTAAAAGCCGATAGGTATAAGGAAAATAGTTATCGCTTAGTATTATCCTGATGCGCGGACGTCGCAAAGTCCACAGAGGTAACATTACCTGTGGTATTAATATGATCGATATTTTGTAGATGACGACGATTGGTCTCAATATTGTTTGAGACATTAATCTGTCCTGAAGACTGCGCGGGTATTTTGCCGGTCGGGTCAACCATCAGCTCATCGACACCATCGAACTTGGTGATATCTGCCAAGTTAAAGCCCGCAGGCGCAGTATAGAGACGTACTTTTTTACGCAGTTTGTCAGCAGGTGCCCAGTTTAGCGCGCCCAAACTCAAAGCGTATACCAGACCAATTAACAAATCAATGATAAAGGTCGCTGCTGCAATAAACCCAGCCC
Organism: Psychrobacter sp. TB67; assembly: GCF_000511065.1. NCBI lineage: Bacteria > Pseudomonadati > Pseudomonadota > Gammaproteobacteria > Moraxellales > Moraxellaceae > Psychrobacter > Psychrobacter sp. TB67. The sequence goes on along the minus strand of NZ_AYYA01000082.1, from coordinate 32,067 downwards.
AGCCAGTTTCGCGTACTGAAACAGCATAAGCGTATAAATACAGCGCCTCTAAATCAAAGATAACAAAGAAGATTGCCACCAAATAGAATTTGGCAGACAAACGAATGCGGGCGTTGCCAGCTCCGACAACACCCGCTTCAAATACTTCTTCTTTTTGTGAGCCCTGAGAGCGACCGCCAAGTAAGCGCGGAACGACCAGCATAAAGACAACTAGCCCAATGGCGGCTAAAATAAAAGCAACTGCTGACCAATTAAAAGCAGACATGATAATACGTGCTCCTCACCCAATCGAGTGTTAAGCGCAGCGCAGATACACCAGTTAAGGCAGTCGTGCGACAGGCGTAACGCAGACGAAAACACAAAGTAACTGTCAATGAGTCACTCACATAAGCAACTCATTAACTATTATAGGTACTGTGCTGGTAATAACCAATTATCAAGCTTATTGACGACGGTGTCAGACGTGACCAACTATAGAATTTCCGGCACGCATGCGGAGAAAGCTGGTCGCCTAACGCATCTTCTAACAACGTAAGATCAACGTATTAAATCAATATCATATTTGATGTTTTATTTAATTGATTTAATAGCTCATTACACGTGGTCAATAATGACGTGACAACTGGCATAAATTATTTACGTACTATACGCATATCATGGCTCAAAAGCTAGTTTTTAACTGTATTGTACGGTCACTTTATAGGCAAAAAAAACATATTTTTTTTATTATAAATTATGCTATAGACGTTACCTTATATTGAGCACAAATCCACATTTCTAAAAAAGCGCTGGTATATATAATGTAAGTCACCAGATCCAAACGATTTTTTACTAGGCACTCATCATTGAACTCCTCACCCAAAGATAGGGTTTTTGCTTTATAATAACCCACCGAATTTCATGGTTATGTAAGTGGCTGTTTTAATGACGGCTCTCATGATTAATTGTCACAAAATATTAATGATCATGAGCTTGATGAGCAGACTGCATGATTAACCCTATCGATGCCATATGACACTATCAATTTGCTTAGTATGGGCATTTTTCATTTAGCTAAATCGCTTTCAATATCAGCTCTGTTCTCTTTTTCGCTTTTGTCTTACAGGTCACCTTATGAGTCAACTTAATCCCAAACAACAAGAAGCGATGCTCTACGTATCCGGTCCATTGCTTGTGCTAGCAGGTGCAGGCTCCGGTAAGACGTCAGTGATTACTCGCAAAATTGCTTACCTTATCGAAGAATGCAACATGCCAGCTGAGCGCATCACGGCGGTGACCTTTACCAATAAAGCCGCGCGCGAGATGAAAGCTCGTGTCAGTAAATTGCTGCCAAGCGAAAAAATGCGCGGTTTAACGGTATCTACCTTTCACCAATTCGGTCTGCAATTTTTGCGTTATGAGCTGATTCATACGCCGTTAAAGGGCAACTTCTCCATCATGGACAGCGACGATAGTAAGCGTTTGCTGATGGAGCTGATGATGCGTGACAACTTAAGCGGTGCGGAAAGTCGCGAACTGGTTGGTAAAGCCATTAAATTCATATCTGACTGGAAGAACGATTTGGTTGAGCCGGATAAGGCGATGGAAACCTTAGACGATCCAGAAGATATGATTTTTGCCACTTTATATGCCCTATATGAGCGTAATCTACGTGCTTATAATGCCGTCGATTTTGACGACTTGATTGTACTACCAACCAAGATACTGCGTGAAAATCGAGAACTACGTGACAAATGGCAAAACCGTATTCGTTATTTGCTCGTCGATGAGTATCAAGACACCAATACCGCCCAGTACGAAATGATTAAATATCTGGTCGGACCGCAAGGGCGCTTTACCGTGGTTGGTGACGATGATCAGTCTATCTATGCGTGGCGCGGGGCTAAGCCTGAAAACATGGCGCTGCTAAAAGAAGACTTTCCAAAGTTGAAAATCGTCATGCTTGAGCAAAATTATCGCTCGACTACCCGTATTTTGACCTCAGCCAACGCCGTTATTATGAATAACGAGCATTTATTCGAAAAGAAACTGTGGTCAGATAAAGGGCAAGGCGAAAAGATTCGCATTATTAATTGCCGTAATGACGACGATGAGTCTGAGCGCGTGGCAAAAGAGATTGTCACGCATAAGCTACGTTTCGGTAATGAGTGGGAGCAGTATGCCGTTCTGTATCGCAGTAACTTTCAGGCGCGCATGCTGGAGGCGCAATTGCGCCAGTTGCAAGTGCCTTATAAACTATCGGGTGGTCAGTCGTTCTTTGCCCGTAGTGAAATCAAAGACATCATGGGTTATCTGCGTCTTATCCTAAACCCAGAAGACGACAGTGCATTTTTACGTATTATCAATACGCCCAAACGCGGCATGGGACCGGCAACGCTGGAAAAATTAGGCTTGTTTTCGCAAGAGCATAGCATCTCATTATTAGCCTCTTGCACGCACGCCGGTCTTGCTCATGTCTTGCCGTCTAAAGCGTATGGCACGATAAAAGAGTTTGGTGAGTTCATTGAGCATTATACTCGCGAGCTGGATCAACACCCTGACCCTGTGCCAATCGTGCGCCAGATGATTGATGAGACCGGTTATATTGACTTCGTGCGTAGCGACGCCAAAACGCCGCAACAAGAAAAGAACCGTATCGATAATATCGATATGCTTTATACCAGTATCCAATCGTTGATTAATCGCGCGGAAGAAGATGAAGACCGGACGATTGATACCATTATTCGCAAGCTGGTGTTACTCGACATGCTTGAGCAACAGCAAGAAGAAGAAAACACCAACAAGGTCAACCTAATGACCTTGCATGCGGCAAAAGGTCTGGAGTTTGATTTTGTTTATATCATGGGCCTTGAGGAAGAGATGCTGCCACATCGCAACTCTATCATGAGCGAGACGGTCGAAGAAGAACGGCGTTTGATGTATGTGGGTATTACCCGAGCCCGTCGTGAGCTGACGTTGACTTTAGCGACTCAGCGCCGCGCCGGTGGGCAGATGCGCGTGACCTCTGAATCACGCTTTTTAGATGAATTACCAGAAGATCATATCGACTGGCCAGCCAAAGCGAAAAAGAAAAAAGCGACCAAAGATCCAGAAGCCGTCGCTGATGAATATTTGGCCAATATTCGTGCCTTACTGGGTAAACGCTAGACCGATAAAAATCGTAACATGGCTAGTGGCTAGAACATGCATTAGCCATGTTACATTGAGCGCCACACCATTAGCATGAGGTTAATGGTTGGCAAAAAAACTATTCACTCACTACTCTGGAACGATTATGCCTGCTCCCACGCCTACTCCTGATCGTCAGCCAACCTTGCAGGCAGATTATAATCCGTTAGAATATAGTGCCGAATATAAGCTGTTATATCTACAGGAACTGGTCGCTAAAGACTCGCATAGCGACATCGCTGAGTTCTTAATCAAGCAGTCAGAGTATGAGATTGCCAACCTACTCGAATCTTTCCCGACCCAAGCGCGGCGCATTATCTGGGCACAAGTCCCTGACAACTTAAGAGGTGAAGTCCTCGCTGAGCTGGACGTAGATACGCGCCAGCCTTTGATGGAAAACATCTCTTCAAAAGAGATATCGCTTTTTACCCAAGACCTTGATGCGCAAGATATCTCTGAGATTCTAGACACCGTTACTGAGAGCGTGCGTACCTCAGTCATGGCGACTTTAGATGAAGATATTAGGATTCAGGTTAATAAGCTCGATACCTATGCTGACTGGGAAGTTGGCAGCTATATGGATCCAGATATTATCCAAGTAAAGGACGATATTAGTCTGGCGCAAGTACAGCACTGGCTACGCGAAAACGATGACTTACTTGATGACCAAAGCCAAGAGCTACTGGTCGTCGATCAAAGCCAGCAATTACTTGGACTACTCAGTCTGGTAGATTTGATTAAGCATAATCAAAACACTCTGGTCTCAGCGCTGATTGATAATGCTATTACCATTAATGACCGCTTAGATATTCAAGATGCTGCCGCGATTTTTCGGTCAGAAGACATTCGTTTTGCGCCCGTCATTAATAGTCATGGTGAGCTCGTTGGTCAATTAAATGGTGAAGACATCATGGAAATTATCCAAGATGATGTCGATAGCACCATGAAAAACCTTGCGGGTGTCAGTCAAGACGAGGAGCTGTTTGCTCCTATTTTAACCAGTGCCAAAAGCCGTAGCGTTTGGCTGGGCATCAACTTGTGTACCGCGCTTTTGGCGGCAGCGGTGATTGGACAGTTCGAGGAAGTATTGGCGCAAGTGGTGGCGCTGGCGATATTGATGCCCGTGGTTGCCAGTATGGGCGGCATCGCTGGCTCGCAGACGCTGACCGTGGTCATTCGCGGTATGGCGATGGGTCAAATCGGTGGTTCTAACCGTCTGTGGTTACTCAATAAAGAACTGTGGGTCGGTGCGATAAACGGTATCATCTGGGCGATAATTATGGCGTTTATCGCGCAACTGTGGTTTCATGATATTAAAATTAGCTCGGTGATCGGTTTTGCTATTGCCATTAATATGACCGCTGCCAATGTATCGGGCATTAGTATTCCATTGGCATTGAAACGCATGAATATCGATCCTGCGCTGTCCGCTTCGGTTATCTTAACCACCGTGACTGATATCGTCGGCTTTATGTCATTCTTGGGCTTGGCAAGCGTGCTGATTCTTTAAGGCGTGTCCTCAATTCAAGCGATTGTATCTAAATGGGCTAAAAATGGCTAAATTTTGCCAAACATCGTCAAATAGCTGATTAATATCCCGATATTATTTGCGCTATTTTCCTCGTTTGACGGCAATTTATCTCATTTTAGGACCATTTTTAAAATGAGGATACGCCCTAGTAAAGCAGTTATTAGAAGTTAAATACCAAAAGTTAAAAATCAGCAGCTATTTATAATAATAGTTGCTGTTAAGTATATTTAAAATACTCAAAGTTAAAAATGTGATTCGTTCTATTTATAAAACATAAAATCAACTTAAATCAAAAAATCGCTAAGTGAGTGCGTTATGCAAGCTGTACAAGTCAAAGTATTAAACCCTAAAATCACTGAAGATAAAGCATTTTCTCTACCAACGCGCGTCACCGATGGCAGTGCCGGTATTGACTTACGTGCTTGCATTGACGAGCCTTTAACGATTAAAGCAGGTGCCACGCATTTAATAGGTACTGGCCTCGCCGTTTATATTCAAGATCCCAATTTTGCGGGGATGATTTTACCGCGTTCAGGTCTGGGTCATAAGCATGGTATCGTTTTGGGTAACTTGGTCGGCTTGATTGATGCCGATTATCAAGGTGAGCTGATGGTCAGTATTTGGAATCGCAGCAATGAAGACTTTGTACTCAACCCAGCAGAACGTATGGCACAGTATGTGGTCGTACCCGTCGCCCGCCCAGAGTTTGCAGTGGTGGCAGAATTTAGTGATACCAGCGCGCGCGGTGCGGGTGGTTTTGGACATTCTGGTCGTCAGTAGCATTGAATATAAGCATTAAGCATTATTGGATTTTCATTTAGCATCAATCGCAGCAATAAAAATAATCAGCGATTTTTTGTTTCACCACTAGCCCATTTATTACGACTATAAGGAGAGTAAGCGATGCCGTCTTTTGCTGCGCAGCACTCCTTATTTCGTGCTTATGATATTCGCGGCGACGAGCAGTACTTTACGCCAGATTTTATAAAGGCTTTGGGCAGCGCCTTTGTACGACTTTATAAAAGCTACCATGCTGCCAAACATGGCAAGCTCATTGCTAATGGCGATACTGCTAACAGCGATATTTGTAAAAGCCATGCTAAACCGCATCATACACCAAAAGAAACCACGGTCATCATCGGCTATGATGTACGCTGCGATAGCGATAGCATGGCTCAGGCATTAGCGACCAGCCTGCAAGAGCAAGGCCTGCAAGTGATTAATTTAGGCTTGGTCACTACACCGATGATGGCATTTTGGACTGAGCAATACGACGGTCATGGCATCATGGTCACCGCCAGTCACTCTGCCAAAGGCATTTTGGGTATCAAGTGGCTGGTTGGCAACGCCTCTCCTAGTGCCGAAGATATTCAGTTGCTTTATCAAGATTTGACAGCGTTTGCGGCTAACCAACGCAACAATCAAAATGACAATAACAGTGACAATGGCAATGACAGCCCTAAACTCTCAAATGCATGCCACAGTGATGACGCTACAGCACCGTCGATATTATCCGTTATAGGCTTGCCCACTGATATTGTGGCAGAGCCTTATATTGATGCCATTGCCGATGTATTTATCAATATTTATCCCGATCAAAGCCTATCTGCTAGCAACAAACGAACCTTTAAAAAACTTGATCTCACCATCGTTATTGATTGTATGCATGGGGCGACCAGTAGAATCGCCCTACCGTTATTCACGACCTTCTGTCAGCGCGTTATCATCATCAATGACACGCCTGATGGTAGCTTTCCTATGGGCAACCCTGACCCTACTGAGCCGAATCGATTGGCCGAACTGCAACAAACCGTCATCGTAAATACTGCCGATATTGGTCTGGCATTCGATGGCGATGGCGATCGATTAATGATTGTCGACAACAGCGGTAAAGTGATTATGCCTGACCATCTACTGTATTTGCTCGCCTCAGTTGCCATTAGCGAGCGTCCAGAACCGTGGCAGGCTGATACCGTGAGCCCGCAAGTACTGTTTGATATTAAATGCTCACACCATCTGCCTATGCTCTTAAGCGACTTGGGGGCGACTCCCATTCTAAGCAAAACCGGCAGTAGCTTAATGCGGCAACAGCTGCGGGTCGATGACAGTCAAATCCTATTCGCAGGCGAGTTATCTGGACATTTTATTTTTAACGACGGTTATTTTACTGCTTATGATGATGCGATGTACGCAGGCTTACGGCTGCTGCATTGGCTGGTATATACAGCGGCGCTTGCTGATAACGCATCAGCCGCCGTTGGTCTATGGGGCGAAGCCATTGAGACCTCCCGCCCTCCTCGGTTGACTGATATCACCCGTCAATTACCGACGTTGGTCAGTACAGCGGATCATTATTTACCTTTACCCAATAGCGCGTCTCTACAATGCCCAATCGTGCAACAGTTAGCAGAATTTTGTTATTATCTACAACGTTTGGTTACGCCGCCTTTTGATGACGTCGACAATACCTTGGCTGCGGCTCATGGCTCATCATCATGCTCTTGTGTGTCGAGTGTCGAGCATACGACCTTAGCCCAAGCCAAGCAATTGTTACCGAGTGGCACTCGGCTGACCTGTATTGATGGCGTGCGCTTAGATTTCGCTCATGGTTTTGGCGTATTGCGCCAATCAAACACCAGTCATCATTTGACCGTGCGCTTTGCTGGCGACAGCTTAGCGGATTTAAAAGACATACAAGCACGCTTCGTCGCGCTCTGCCGTCCCTTTGATAAAAATTTGGCAGCGCAGATTGCAGACCTTATTTCTGAATAACCAGCCTTTTAAACCCATATCTTTTAGGAGTTAGTCATGACGCTTAATCTGGATGAAGCCAAAATCACCGCTGAAGTATTGACCACAGCGCTGCCCTATATCCAACGCTACGTCGGCAAACTAATCGTCGTCAAATACGGTGGTAATGCGATGACTGATCCTGAGCTTGAGAGCTCTTTTGCACGTGATATTGTGCTACTAAAGACAGTAGGTATGCATCCGGTAGTGGTGCACGGCGGTGGACCGCAAGTAGATAATTTGTTAAAGGAGCTCGGACGCAAATCTGAGCGTATCGATGGTATGCGAGTCACTGACAAAAGCACCATGGATATTGTCGAGATGGTACTAGGCGGCGGCGTCAATAAATCTATCGTCAGCTTAATCAACAAGCATGGTGGCCGCGCCATTGGTCTGACGGGTAAAGACGCCAACTTAATCTTAGCCAAAAAGCTAATGATGGAAAAAATTGGTGCAGATGGTGTTGCGGTGCCCGTTGATTTAGGTTTTGTTGGTGATGTGGTCAGCGTCAATAAAGACGTGATTAATATGCTTATCTCCTCCAACTTTATCCCTGTTATCGCGCCGCTTGGTGTTGATAGCGAAGGCAATACCTACAATATCAACGCTGATTTGGTCGCGGGAAAAGTCGCTGAATTTTTGCAAGCTGAAAAGCTCATGCTCCTAACCAATATCAAAGGGGTATTGGGACGCGACGGTGAAGTCGTGACTGGACTTACGCCAAAGAAAGTCGATGGTCTTATTGAAGATGGCATTATCTCAGGTGGTATGATTCCTAAGATTCAATGCGCGCTTGACGCAGTACGTAGCGGCGTAAAAAGCGCGGTTATCGTCGATGGTCGTGTCCCGCATGCCACGCTGTTAGAGATTTTTACTAACGAAGGTGTTGGTACGCTGATTAGTCGTGAAATCGATGCTGCCATGAGCTAGCGATAAGCTCTCAAATTCAAATATGAAAAATCCCGAACCTAGTCATTGCTAAGTTCGGGATTTTTTGCACTTGACCAAAATTTCCTTTACGAAAAGTTCATATCGAATGCTTCTTCATCAAAACCGCACAATAAGACCGCCTGATCCTTATTCTTAAGCTGACCTTCGACGATGGGACGTTTAATCATGCTGGTATTTTCGACAAGTAAATCAATGGCATTAGTTACATTAGTATCAGCGGCTTGCTTTTGCTCATCGGTGAGCTTACGCCATGTGGTGCCGCGCTTGTTTAATACTTTATCAATGCCAAGCTCGTTGACCCAACGCTGAAGCGTTTCTTTATCGATACCTTGTTTTTTATAATCATGAAAATCATAGCTGATGCCTAGCTCATCGAGCTTAGTAAAAGCCTTTTTCATCGTGCTACAAGATTTAATACCGTAAATAGTGATGGTCATAATTAATCCTTAAGGGGTTATATTTAGCGCGTACTTTTATTTAATCATAAAAAATAGATAGAAAACTATACAAAGAAAAATCAAGGCTAACAATAACCACTGCACTCTTGGAGTGATCAGTTTAATTCTTTCCATTCCTATAGGCCCATAATGTATAGCGGAACGGCCTTCAGAGGCAAGTTGCACTAAATGCACCACTTCCACTTCATTCAAGATGGCATCTTTATATCTCATAGACCTTATGGGGTATTGTATAATTTTGCCTTGTTTAGGTTGAATCATTAATAGCCAAATTTCGTGGCGCTTGATGACTCGACAATCGATACCTATACACTCAACATCCTGCCACAACAAATATCTCTGTTGTGGTCGGCGCAAGACTTGTAAAATCGTTATCCCTTTATCTGTAATTTGAAAAACGGGCTTACCAGTAATAAAGGCAAATAATACCGTGAATACCGCAACAGCTATCAAAATTATTGATAACCACATCACTATAATGAAAAACCAACCTTCATCTTTTGCGATGGGTAGCCCATAATAATACAGCGGAAAAATTAACAAACCTAAAGCCAAAATCGACAGCATGTGTTTGTTCGATAAATACAAATCAATAGGATACTTTAGTACCTGACCTTTCTTTAGTTTTTGCATGCCGAGCCTTACTGTGGATTCATAAGTTGTTATATACTTCTTAATACTGCTCTATTATTACGTTGCCCCATCGCATTTTTTGCCGATTTGCGCTATTCTAGCGTATCTAATTTCTTATCAAAATATTCAATCTAGAGCCGACTATGAGCAATACTGTGACATCTGATCAATCAGAAAATAATTATTATAACCCACAAGCTATTGAAGCCGCACAACAAGCCAAATGGGCAACGGATAAGCGCTTTGAAGTCAGCAATGAGCCAAGCGACAAGCCAAGTCGTTATATGCTGTCGATGTTCCCTTACCCAAGCGGCAAGCTGCACATGGGTCACGTGCGCAACTATACTATCTCAGATGTGCTGAGCCGTTACTATCGCCTTAAGGGCTATGAAGTCATGCAGCCAATGGGCTGGGACGGCTTTGGCCTGCCCGCTGAAAACGCTGCGATTGCCAATCAGACGCCACCTGCTAAATGGACGTTTGCCAATATCGACAGCATGCGCGCGCAGCTAAAATTGCTAGGTTTGTCTATCGATTGGTCACGTGAATTTGCCACTTGTAGCCCTGAGTATTATCAGTGGGAGCAGTGGTTGTTTTTACAGTTATACAAAAAAGGCTTGGTCTATAAGAAGCTGGCGACGGTCAATTGGGATCCGATTGATAATACGGTTTTAGCCAATGAGCAAGTCATTGACGGTAAAGGTTGGCGTAGTGGCGCGGCGGTCGAAAAGCGCGACATTCCGATGTATTACTTTAATATCACTGATTATGCTGACGAATTGCTTGACGATTTGGATCAATTAGAAGGTCACTGGCCATCAGAAGTATTGACTATGCAGCGCAATTGGATTGGTCGTAGCGCAGGTATGGAAGTGCATTTCCCTTATGAGCTTGCTGGCGAAACCAATACCCTAGATGTATTCACGACGCGTCCTGACACCTTGATGGGCGTCACTTATGTGGCGGTTGCTGCTGAGCACCCATTGGCACAGTACGCCGCTGAGCATGATGAGGCGATTGCCCAGTTTAATGCGCTGTGTAAAAAAGGCTCAGTGGCAGAAGCCGATCTAGCCAAAGCTGAAAAAATCGGTATGGATACCGGTCTTACCGTGACGCATCCACTGACCGGCGAAGAAGTACCCGTATGGGTCGCCAACTATGTGCTCATGAGCTACGGCTCTGGCGCAGTTATGGCAGTACCGGCACATGACGAGCGCGATTATGAATTTGCCGTTAAGTACAAGCTACCAATTAAACAAGTTATCGATATCCCTGCTGGGTATTTTGATGAGTTAGAAGCAGACGCAAAGGCGAACGATGCTGAGATTAATCTTGCCTATACTGAGCGCAATATTTTGGTCAATTCAGGTGAATTTGATGGCTTAGACTTTGAGCAAGCGTTTGAGGCTATGTTAGCCAAACTTGAGCCACAAGAACTGGCCAAGAAAAAAATCCAATACCGTCTCCGTGATTGGGGTGTTTCTCGCCAGCGTTATTGGGGCTGCCCTATTCCAATGGTCAACTGTGAGCATTGCGGTACCGTACCTGTTGAAGAGCAAGATTTGCCCGTTGTCTTGCCGACTGACGTCGTTCCTGATGGTCGCGGTAATCCACTCAAAAACATTCCAGAGTTTGTGAATACCACTTGCCCGAAATGTGGCAACCCTGCTGAACGTGAGACTGACACCTTTGATACCTTTGTAGAGTCAAGCTGGTACTATGCGCGTTTTGCCAGTCCGAATGATGCACAGAACATGGTCAACAAGTCTGCCGCCAATAAATGGCTACCTGTCGATCAATATGTTGGCGGTGTAGAGCACGCCGTCATGCATCTGCTTTATGCACGCTTCTTCCATAAGCTTATGCGCGATGAGTCACTGGTGTCAGGCGATGAACCATTTGCCAATCTTATGACCCAAGGTATGGTGCTTGCCGGTACTTTTTACCGTCTTAATGCCGATGGCAGCACGACGTATTACTTCGCAGAAGACATCGATATCGACTACAACGAGCGTGGTCAACCGATTAAAGCGATTTTAAAAGCTGATGGACAGCCAGTAACCATTGGCAAAATCGAAAAAATGTCTAAGTCCAAAAACAACGGTGTTGATCCACAGATCACTATTGATAAATACGGCGCTGATACCGTTCGTCTCTATACCCTATTTACCGCGCCTGCCGATCAGACGCTAGAATGGTCGGATGACGCGCTAAAAGGCCCTTATAATTTTGTTAAAAAAGTATGGCGTATTGCTACTGAGCATATGCAAGCGCTCACTGAAGCAAACCTAAGCCTTGAGACACTCAATAATGTCGCCTTGAAAACTGATGGCTTAAGCAAAGAAGCGAAAAATTTACGCCGTAAAACTCATGAGACCATTGCCAAGATCGATAGTGACTTGGGTGATCGTCTGGCGCTAAACACGCCTGTATCAAGTTTGATGGAGCTTGCCAACGAGCTGACTGGCTTTAAAGCAAATAGTGAGCAAGACCTACAAGTGCAGCATGAAGCGTTGATTGATCTGCTTATTATGCTATCAGTCTACGCGCCACACGCGGGCGAGCACTTACTTGAGCAGTTAGGGCTGGATACCCTTACCCTGAGCTACCCAGCCGTCGATGAAAGTGCCTTAGTACAAGACATGATCACGATGGTGGTACAGGTCAACGGCAAAATGCGCGGTAAGATGGATGTCGCGCCGAACAGCGACCCTGAACAGCTAAAGGCGCAAGCGCGTGCGATAGAAAGCGTGGCGAAATTCCTAACGGGTGACATCAAAAAAGAAATCGTCGTGCCGAATAAACTGGTCAATATCGTGGTGGCAGGCTAAACTTTTTTAAACGTAGTGTTTTAAGCCTTTTTATCAACATAAGGATAGCGATTATGTCTTGTAAGCAGCGAGCTGTGCAGTCATCTCAAACGAAATCAAGCAAGCCAAGTGGACAATGCAATATGGCAAAAAAGTCTAATGCACAGAAGCTAGCGACAGCATTACTCGCAAGCTTGCCACTGCTTTCTGTACTGGGAGCCACAGCGGCTCTTAGTGGCTGCGGCTTTCAGCTAAGAGGTTATGGCACACCGATGCTATTTGATGTGGCCAAAACAGCCATCATCATCGAAGACAATCGCACCTCCTTTCCACTAAAGTTACCGTTGTCACGACGCCTAGAAGCCTTGGGCGTCGATGTAATCGATAATATGACCTTGGTCGATATTACCAATAACAATAAAAACGCGACGGCGGAACCCATTGCTGCGATTAGCGTCAAAAATATGCGCTTTAAGCGTTATGAATTGGTCGGTGTTTTAACAGAAATCCGCTTAGTATTGTCAGCAGATGTCAGCTACCAAACCCTACAAAATGGCAAAGTGGTGACACTAACCAACCCTATCCAAGTCGAGCGCAGTTACCAGTATAATGAGGCATCGGTCAGTACCGATGACCAACAAGGCGATCAAATTCGTGACTGGCTCTATGACAGTTTGGCACGCCGTATCACTGATCAATATGTTGCCATTGCATTGCCTAGAGTCACCCCTGCCAATGCCAATAAAACGGCACAAACAGGCTCAGCGTCTACGGCTGTTATCGTTCCAAGCACACCAACCCCTTAATGGTTAGCGTAAGGTATTCTGTCCATCCATTCTCATAAACCTGTGTCCTCATTAGTCTATGCAAGAGTCTTTTATACAAGCCTATCCCAAACTACTACAGTCATCCGTGGCCGTAGCTGGTTTGTGGCTGGCACATGGAGATGAGACGTTATTGAGTCAGTGGCTGATCGATGCCTTGCGTCCGCATTGGCGTGCGCAGAATTACGCGATTAAACGTATAGAGCTGGTGTCGGTTAAGAGCTGGCAAGAAGTACTCTCAGAGCTTGGTAGCCAGTCTTTATTTGATGATGCCAGCGCCTTGATCGTAACCGGTAATCATAAACCGGATAAAGCCGTTATCGCTGAGCTTGAGCGCTTTGCTGTCGAGGCACAAACAGGGGCGCACAGTCATAGCTTATTATGGTTAACGCCCAAGCAAGACAAACGCGCGCAAAGCAGCAAGTGGTTTGCGCCATTTGCGCAATACGGTCACATCATTGACTGCAATTTATACAACGAACAGCAACGTCAGCAGCTGTTGCAGATTCAAGCCCAGCAATTTGGACTCAGGCTGTCACAAGAAGCGTGGCAACTGCTCATGTCGCACACCGAGCATCACCTGCTAAGTGCTTATCAAACCTTGTGGCGGCTGTCTTATCTATTTGCACCGCAGTTGGATGCTAGTAGTCATGACGCAACTCACGAAGGCAATAATCAGTCTACAACGACCGCGCCAAACGTAGCATTAGACATCAAAGATCTTCAGGCCGCCTTGGTCAGCGACGCTCAATTCAGCGTCTTTGATTTATCTGATGCAATGCTGGCAGGCAATAGCGCACAAGTGGCGAAAATCATTTTTCAGCTGAAAGCCACTGATGAGCCGACGACCTTGGTACTGTGGGCAATCAGCAAAGACATGCGCCAAATTATACAATTAATGGATGGGCAAGATCCGCAAGCACTGGGTATTTGGCGTAGCAAACAAGGTCTCTATCAACAAGCGTGCCGCCGCCCAGCGCAAACGGCTGAATGGCCTGCCCTGCTATATCGTTGTGACCAAGCGATTAAAGGTCTCATTCGTCAGCCAGCGTGGGAGTTGTTATTGCAGGCCGCGCTTGAATTAACAGGTAAGCGCTTGTTTGCTGCACGATAAATTTCAGTCACTATTGTTATTGATGTGATGCAGCCATTCCCTGTCAAAAACAGCGTCAGTAATGACTTCTCACAAATCTCCGATGCCTTCTGCTGCCCTCTATAATTTTTAGATACACCCACTTTTGCAACGCCCTCCTATTCTTTATTTATTCCCACCATACTCAAAAACGCCTTAACCTTTCGTAAACTAATTCTCATTCCATTTTGCCCATGAAGTCTCTACTATAGCTACACTTGATTTAATTGTAATTGGATTGTTGTCATGCGCAAAATAAGCAAAAAGTCTGCTATCAAATGGGGTGTTATTGCCTTAATTATCATCGCATTGGGAGCTTTGGCCTATAGCTTTTTTAAACCGAAAGAAACCACCCCCAACTATTTAACAGCCATCGCTGAAATGGGCGATATTGAAAATAATGTCATGGCCTCTGGTAAGGTCAAAGCGCTTAATACCGTCGATGTTGGGGCGCAGGTATCTGGTGAAGTAACGCGGCTGTTTGTCGACGTCGGTGATGAAGTCAAAAAAGGCGATTTAATTGCGCAGATTTATCAGGTGACGCAAAAGAATAATTTAAGTAATGAGCAAGCGAGCCTCGAGCAAAGTGAAGCGGCGTTACAAAGCGCGCGTGCCGAGTCGCTAAGCCGTCAAGCGAGTCTAAAAAGTGCGCAAGCGGATCTTGCCAGCCGTCAAGCTGAATTAAAGCAAGCACAAGCAGATTTCTCACGCTTGCAAGGTTTACTGGCTATCGATGCCATATCACAGCAAGATTACGATACGCAAGCGACCAAAGTTGCCACCGCACAAGCATCAGTCGCCAATGCCCGCGCTGCTATCGATACCGCAAAAGCAGCGATTGCAACAACTGAGGCCAATATCAACAGCCAGCAAGCGGCACTACGCAAATCGCAAACCAACGTCAGTACTGCCCAAGAAGATCTGAGCTATACCACTATCCGTGCCCCAATGGCAGGTACTGTGGTATCGGTCACTACCGAGCAAGGTACGACTGTTAATGCCAATCAAACGGCACCAACAATTGTGACTTTGGCAGATTTATCCACGGTTCGTATTAACGCGCAAATCTCTGAAGCGGACGTTATTAATGTCCAAGCGGGTTTGCCCGTCTACTTTAATATCATTGGTAATCCTGATCAAAAATTTGACTCTGTCCTCAAGGCGATTGAACCCGCCCCTGAGAGTATCAGTGACACCAGCTCAACGGACGCGGCTATTTATTATGTCGGTTATATTGAAGTGCCCAATACCGATCGCCGTTTCCGTATCGACATGACCGCGCAGGTTTATATCGTTATTGATCAAGCAAAAAATACGCTACTTATCCCCTCTGCGGCCCTGCAACCTGCTGGCGATACTAAAAATACCAAAAGCAGAAATGAGGATCCGAACGTAAAAACATCCAAGGTTCGCGTGCTAAAAGCGGATGGTCAAGTCGTCGAGCAAATAGTGAAGACTGGTATTAACAACCGCGTGAATGTTCAGATTTTGAGTGGTCTTAATAAAGGCGATGAAGTCATCTTAAGCGAAGAAGGTCCCGCAAAAGCAAATGCCCGAGGCGGACGTCCGTTTTAATGCCTAGCACTAAAATTGGCGTACCATCTGCACAGATACATCGCTCAGCAAACATCGCCCAGCAGATAAGTTTTTGAAATTGATTCATATTAGCAGTATTGATATAGGTAGCATTCTAGATGAATAGTGGCAACCCCAACCCTAATATCGCAGCAGACGTCCCATTGATGCAGGTCAAAGGGCTGATAAAAGAGTTTAAAGCGGGTGAACAAACCATTCGTGTGCTTCATGATATCGATCTGACTATCAATCAAGGTGAGATGGTGGCCATCATTGGTCAATCGGGTTCGGGTAAGTCGACCCTGATGAACATCTTAGGCTGCTTAGATCAAGCCAGTGCTGGCGAATACAAAATATTTGGCAAACCCGTTGACCGCCTAGAAGCCGATGAGTTGGCCAAACTGCGCCGCGAGCACTTTGGCTTTATTTTTCAACGTTATCATTTACTCGGCGATATCAGCGCGCGCGATAACGTCTCGGTGCCTGCAGTATATGCAGGGATGGATGGGCAAGCCCGTAACGAGCGAGCTGAAAAACTGCTAACGGACTTGGGATTGGCAGACAAGGTCAATAACCGTCCTAATCAGCTGTCAGGCGGCCAACAGCAGCGTGTTTCTATCGCTCGGGCACTGATGAATGGCGGCGACATTATTTTAGCGGATGAGCCAACTGGGGCACTCGATAGTAAGTCTGGCGACGATGTGATGCAGATATTGTATGAGTTAAATGCCCAAGGTCATACTATTATCATGGTCACGCATGATCCCAACCTTGCGGCACAAGCCGAGCGGGTAATTGAGCTCAAAGACGGTTATGTGATTGCTGACTATGAAAATGAGCGCTACCAGCGAAAAGAGGTAGAACCTGAGCCTATTTTAGACAAACATCGAAAGAGTGCCTTTAGCAGCTTTATCGACCGTATATTTGAAGCGTTTAAGATGTCATTACTGGCCATGCGTGCTCATAAAATGCGTACCTTGCTGACGATGCTAGGCATTATTATTGGTATCGCATCAGTCGTCTCGGTCGTCGGTCTCGGTAAAGGCTCTCAGGCGCAGATCCTCTCCAATATTAGCTCTCTTGGCACCAATACTATTACCGTCTCTGACGGCTATCCTTATGGCGATCCCAGACGGCAATACAATGATGACAATTTAACGCCAGAAGACGCCCAAGCGGTCGCTGATCAGCCTTATGTCGTTAGTGTGAGCCCGCAGCTCGATACCAATATTAATGTGCGTTATCGCAGCGTCCAGGAGGCGGCTAGCGTTAGTGGTGTGGGTAAAGACTATCTTGATGTCAGTGGCGAAACACTGGTTCAGGGTCAAGGTTTTGATGAGGACAGCATCTTACGCCGTACTCAAGACATTATCATCGACAACAACGCCAAAAATACCTTTTTTCCGGACAACCCCAACCCCATTGGTGAAGTCATGCTGATAGGTAGCGTACCAGGGCGAGTCATTGGCGTCTTAGCCCCCAACTCTAGCGGCTTCGGCAGAGGTTCTGTCGATACGCCTACGCTATATATGCCCTATACCACGATGATGTCGCGACTTATCGGTAGTGCCTATATTGAAAATTTTGTCGCCCTCATTGATGATAATATCTCATCGGCCGCTGCAGAATCAGCCATTTCCGAATTGATGGAAAGTCGCCATGGTACCGATGACTTTCGCATACGCAACTCAGACTCGATTCGCCAAACCATCGAATCGACCACCACTGCCATGACCTTACTGATTTCATCAATCGCTATTATCTCACTAGTTGTTGGTGGCATCGGGGTGATGAATATCATGCTGGTGTCGGTCACTGAACGCACCAATGAGATTGGGGTACGTATGGCGGTCGGTGCTCGTCAAAACGACATTATGCAGCAGTTTTTAATCGAGGCCGTACTGGTCTGTATTTTAGGCGGACTACTTGGTATTGGGCTGGCATTTGCGATTGGTGAGGTCATTAACCGCGTTGGTGGCGATAGCTTTAAAGTCATTTATTCATCCACCTCTATCATTGCCGCCTTTTTGTGCTCGACGCTGATTGGTGTTATCTTCGGTTTCTTGCCTGCACGCAATGCGGCCAGACTGGATCCTGTAGAAGCGCTGTCTAGAGATTAAACGGATAGATAATTGCTAAATAGTAAACGAACGATTAAATCAGACGCTACGATGGTTATTCAGTAAATTATCTCAGCTAACTGACCTTCTAAAATTGCATTTACTCGTGAATATAATAAAAACACCCATTGTTTTGCCTCAATTACACTTTTTTTGTTCTACGGGGTTGTAATTGTCTTAATAATATATATAATGTGCTCTCACGTTTAGAGATACAAATAATCTAAACGAGTAAACAAGCTTATTGTCTCTTTTGATATTGATTCAAGAATAGATAAAGAAGTTAAGCTTATAGATATTTTTAATGTCTAGTTTTAATAAATATCCCTTTAAGGGAATTTATCTTGCAGTAAATGCAAACCTAGTTTGGATACTGAGTTTTTAGAACTTACGAAAATGTAAATTCTCTTGCGCTCAGACGAAGCAGTGTTTCGTGTTATCCTCGCTCAGGGCCGATAGCTCAGTTGGTAGAGCAGTTGACTTTTAATCAATTGGTCCCGCGTTCGAGTCGCGGTCGGCCCACCATCTTTAGTATGATTCTTATCATGTATGCTACCCTATTCGGTAGTAGCGTTATAAGTTTAAAGACATTGTTTTTGATGTCTAGTTTTAATAAATTTCCCTTTAAGGAAATTTATCTTGCGAAGCTAAAATTGTCATGCAATTTTTTAACGCTTCTCAGGGCCGATAGCTCAGTTGGTAGAGCAGTTGACTTTTAATCAATTGGTCCCGCGTTCGAGTCGCGGTCGGCCCACCATATTCTAAAAGCCCAGCCATTATTTATAATGGCTGGGCTTTTTTTGTCTTAAATTTGGTTTTAATAAAGAATAGTGTATATAACTGAAATATCCTAAAAACGCGACGATATTACTTTCACTGACTATATCGATATAATTTGGATATAGGGAAAGCGAATGAGAGTACTGCAAATAGTAGACTAAGCGAGCCTGACATCGTATCTGATTTATAGAGGACTACCTATAGAAGCTATTCTACTTTAGTAATCCTTGACCTTTGTTTTTCCACCTTTTAATTTATGCTTAATGGTGTCGGTTATAGTACGAGGCTTTTTGGGAGCTTGTGCGATAAGCATGTCAAAAGTTGCCGCGTCAATAGGCAGCTCGCAGCCATGCGCCATCATAACGTTAGAAGGACGTAAGTCTTTTATTTTTTGAAGAGATTGAACATAAGCTTTTGGATAATGAACTGGAAAAGGAGCGACAAACTTATGGCGTAGCTTTATAATTAAGTCAGCCGTATATACTTGCCTAGTTGAAAGGTGAAACAAAGACAAATCCCGATCGGTATGACCCGGTGTTTCCAGTACCTGCCACTCCTCAAAGCTAGGAATACAATCACCCTCCTTAACGGTAATATCAGGGCGCAGATGTGTTGGGTACCATAGGTTTGCATAAGGACGTTGTGTACGACGAGCAACATAATGAGCCAGCGCAATATCCGTTAAATACATAGCTTTTCCACTAATACCTGCATACCACGGCTTCGGTTTATCTGCGGAAACAATAAGGCAGCCTGTCGCTTTTCTGAGCGCACTAGCACCTCCTGCATGATCTGGATGCATATGCGTCACGACAACGACCTTCAAGTCTGTTATAGGACGTTGCAGCGTTTTTTGAATGTAACTAAGAACCATAGAGACGTCAGCACGGCAACAGCCATCTAGCAACATCAATTTATCGGGATATACTGCTAAATAGGTGCTTTGTATATAACCATCAAGACGTACAATCTCACATAAACTCATTATCTAACCCTAAGCCTGATCGTATCAGACTACTTTTATTAGGGTCTGTTGAACATTCAAATGTGGCACTGGCAGTGGCTAAAACCACCCAAAACGTCGTTATAAACCTAGCTAAGGTCTCGACATTATCGTCGGTTTACGCCTGATTTAATAAAAGGTTTGGTGCAATTTTAGCGATCAGCAGTCCTAATATTTGAATGTTCAACAGACCTTAATTAATATAATTTTCTTTATTATAACCTTCGTTATCTAATAGTCAGTGACATTCAGTGAACGCTTGTGGCTATCTTTCTAAGTGAATAATAATTGTAGGGTTATAAAAGCAAAAAACCCAGCACTTAGGCTGGATTCTTTGTATAGTAAAACAGGTTTAATTAAGCAAGGTCACGTACCTTTGGTTCACGCTCCCACAGACGAGATTTTGCATTATCAATAAAGATATCCAAATCAGCCAATGGCGTGACAAAAGCATCTTTTTGGACGGGCAGTTTACTTAATATAAACTCATCCGTCGCCCCGCAATAAGCAATGGCCTTACAATGCACGTAAGCATCGGTGAACCAATCTAATGCTGAGCTATCTTCTGCAAGCTTTTTGGCTTGATCCGGCATAATGATACTGACTACCGCATCAAACAATACTGAAGGGCCACCAGCCAAACGCTCGTCGGCTTGGATACGTGTGCCGTCATCCAACTCTACTTCTTTGTTAGGAGCAACGATTTTTACCATGCCGCCCTCTTTATTGACCGCTTCTTCAAACTTCTGAATTTCGCTATGCTTTGACCCTTTAGCTACTAGAATACCGACTAAGCGACCATTCAAAGTTTTAGGCGTTCGACCGATAGTTTGTAGAGGTTTTGAAGTCGCCATATCTACTACTGGGGCTGCGGCATCAGCAGGTTCAGGCAATTCCATTCCCAAGGCTTTCGCAACTCGATTGGCCAAGTCTTCATCGATATGCGGCAAGTGACTTAGCATACGAGTACGAACGTGTGCGGTGTCTACTTTACCTAGCTCGAACGCATAAGCTGAAGCGATATGTGCTTGCTCTGTAGGCGTTTGGCTACGATAGAACATACGCGGCTGACTATAATGGTCAGCGAAGCTCTCAGCGCGTACGCGGCCTTTTACACCGTCATCTAACTGCTCATGGAACGACTCAAAGCCACGCTTGACACTTTCACGTGGACGAGTGGCATCTAAGCTTTGTGGCTCATAAAGGGTGCGAGTTTTCGGCACTTGCATCTGCATATGACCGTCTTGCTGATTGTTGGCAAACGGACACTTTGGCGCATTAATAGGAATCTGGGCAAAGTTAGGCGAGCCTAAGCGCGATAGCTGGGTGTCGAGATAGCTGAACAGGCGACCTTGTAATAATGGGTCGTTACTGAAGTCAACACCAGGTGGCAAATGCGAGGGACAAAAGGCTACTTGCTCAGTTTCTGCGAAGAAATTGTCTACATTACGGTTCAACACCATTTTGCCAATGATTTTTACTGGTACCATTTCTTCCGGAATCAATTTGGTCGCATCTAAATGATCGAATGGAAACTCATTGGCTTCTTCTTCCGTGAACAGCTGAACACCAAACTCCCATTCTGGATACGCTTCATTATCGATGGCTTCATATAGATCACGGCGATGATAATCAGGATCTGCGCCAGAGATTTTTACCGCTTCATCCCATGTCGTTGATTGGACACCAAGTACGGGCTTCCAGTGGAAACGTACAAAGGTACTTTTGCCGTCTTTATTGAGCAGGCGATAACTGTGAATACCAAAACCTTCCATCATACGTAGGCTACGCGGCAGCGCGCGATCACTCATTAGCCAAATCAGGTTGTGCATGGTTTCAGGGCTTAGCGAGACAAAATCCCAAAAAGTATCATGGGCAGACGCTGCTTGTGGGAATCCGCGATCAGGCTCTGGTTTCACCGCATGAATCAAATCTGGAAATTTAATGGCATCCTGAATAAAGAAAATCGGCATATTGTTACCGACAATATCCCAATTACCCTCTTCAGTATAAATTTTTACAGAAAACCCTCGGACATCACGTGGCGTATCTTTGGAGCCTTTATTACCGGCAACCGTAGAAAAACGCGTAAATAAAGGTGTCTGCTTACCTGTTTCAGTCAGAATTTTAGCGGTGGTATATTCTTCTAATGACTCTGTTAGCTCAAAATAACCATGCGCCGCACTACCACGAGCATGGACGATACGCTCTGGAATGCGCTCATGGTCGAAGTGATTGATTTTTTCGCGTAAGACGAAATCTTCTAACAAGGCCGGACCACGTGCGCCAGCTTTTAACGAGTTTTGGTTGTCTGAAATTGCAACGCCTTGTTGCGTGGTTAACACCTTGCCATCGTCACTAGCACGCTGATGAGTCTCGCCACCATTACCACGCGCAGGGTTCATATCTTTGGCGGGGTCGTTATGATCAATATTCTTTTTCATAAAATATCCTAGCTTATAAGTGAAATGGACTCTAATGAGACCAAAGAAAGCACCTACACAGTTCTAATATCCCTAGAGATAATAATGACTTCAACTGTCGTTTAATTGTCTGTGTTTTAGCGATGCTGATTGTTAAAAAGATAAAGAAATTATAGGCTTGCGACTTATCTTAGCGAAAAATTCAAAGTTACACGTCATATAAATAGTTAAGCTTGTTGATATTTGGTTAATAATACTGGGAATTGACAGTAAAAATGAGGTGCATTTTATTATTGATAGCCATGCTTGTCATGAGCAGGTTCTATAAGGTACTCTCTAAAGTATGCCTTGCTAAAATATGCTTCATCAAACTATAGCTTGCTTGCGAGCCACATCTTATGAATAAAAAGAGAGCTCAGCCAAGCATTTACCCTGATCATTCATAAATAAAGGACTACTTATGTTATCGAACGTCATTCACCCCGCTAAGCGTTTGTGCCAATCTCTGCTCTTTACCACGTCATTGGGCTTAATGGCACTGACCGTTAGTCAAACAGCAGCAGCTATTACGACTAAAAATATCACTTATACGGTAGACAATCAAAATTATGAAGGCTATTACGCCAAAGCCGATAAGGCCAATGCGCCTTTTATTTTGCTCATTCATGATTGGGATGGGTTGACTGATTACGAAAAAAAACGAGCTGATATGCTGGCGACTGAGGGCTATAATGTCCTAGCTGCTGATATGTTTGGCACGGGTATTCGCCCGACTGAGTTAGCAGACAAAAAGCGTCTGACTTCTGAGCTTTATAAGAATCGCAGTAAGATGCGCCGTATTCTGACGGCGGCGTTAAATACTGGACAAGCCCAAGGTAATAATGTCCGCGAAGGCGTGACGATGGGTTATTGCTTCGGTGGTGGTGTCGCGCTAGAGCTGGCACGTTCAGGATTTGAGCAAAAAGCCTTTGTCCCTTTTCACGGTGGCTTGGAGACGCCAACAGGTCAAAGCTATAGCAATACTAAAGGCGAGATATTGGTGTTTCATGGCTCAGCCGATGAAGCCGTACCGTTCGAAGATTTTGCCGCGCTTAACAAAACGCTAGAAGCAGCTAAAGTACCGCATGAAATGATTACTTATAGTGGTGCAGTACATGCTTTTACGGACTTCAATAATAAAGATAGATATGATGCTCGCGCAGATGAACGCTCTTGGAATCGTTATCTAAACTTTTTAGAGAATACTTACAAATGAGTTGCTACTCAAGTTGTTAAATGACATTTTTATGAATGGTATTATTTTGCACCACTTTAGCTATCAGCAGTGCTTTCTTGTGAATGTTCAACACGCACTAAACTGACTCTATCTTTTTGAAAACAAGTAGCTGATTGTTGGCTGGCATCGGATACACTTTAACCAATGTCAGCCAATTTTTTTCAGCCAACGCTACAACATCTTCTTTATCGCGTATACCGCTATTAGCATCACGTTGTCGTAGTGCTTTATCAAACTGACGATTGCTGTTACTCGTATAAAGCCCATTGTCATTGAAAGGGCCATACACTATAAATTTACCACTATCAGGTAACATCTCTCCCACTGACTCAAAAAGTCTTTCGACCAAAGACCACGAAATAATATGTAAAGTGTTGGCCGTAAATACTGCATCATAAGGCTTGTCGTTAGCACTTATAGAAGACTCATTGTTAAGGCTTCTAGGTAGCGTGTCAGTCGTTAAGTCAAAAGCCAAAGGTTTATATAAATTAGAGGCAGGGTGAGCATCATGCCAAGCTTTTATAGCAGCGTGATTGGCGACAATATCGCTAGTTTGCCAATTGAGATGAGTTAGGTTTGGTGCAAAGTACACGCTGTGCTGACCCGTTCCTGATCCTACTTCTAATACTTGCGAATATCCTACTAACTCTTTTTGCAAAACAGACAGAATGGGTCGCTTATTGTTCTCACAAGCTTGCGAAAACGGTAGCTTACTTTGATTATTGATACCGGTGTTGCCTAAGTTTTTATTATTCATAACAGCCTTTTAAACCCAATTCAGAATTAAAAACTAGTAAATACCCGCTTCTAATCCAGCTGCCAATGTCATAGCAAGCTCTTCTACTTGCTCAGCAAAACTGTCTTGCCAATCGCCCTGTAGTATCAGCGCCTCTTGAATCCATGACCAACGTAGCCCCGTTGTAATCGTTTTGAGCGCAAGCTTGGTGCCTGTACCATCATGCCCTGCCCGTATATATACCGCAAATGGCATACCCTGCTTTTCCTCTAACACAGGAGAATAGCAACGATCAAAGAAGTCTTTGGTGAGCCCAGCCATATACGCTAAATTCTCTGTCGTTCCAAGAAGAAGTGCGTCCGCCGCGAGTACATCTTCAAGCTGCGTGTCTTGTGGTGATTTCAGAATGACATTGATATCTATATCAGGATGGTTCGCACCATCGTAGGCCGCTTGTGCTAATTTTTTAGTATTCGGCGATGGTGCATGCGCAACGATAAGTAAGGTTTTGCTAGCCATATCAATCACCCTTATAGAGGTCACTAGTTCTTGGAATTAGTTGTTCTTGGAATCAGCAAATCTTAGAATTAATAGCTCTTAGAATTAATAGTCACTTTTTGAATAATATCAGGGTGCAAGCTATTAGCCACTGGGCAAGTTAAGGCGGTGTTATAGAATATTTTTTGCGTTTTATCATCTAACTGTTGATTAAAAGTAATTACGATATGTACTTCGCTAACACGTCTTGGGTCAGCTGCCATTACTTTGGTCACTTCAGCCATAGTGCCTGCAATATCGATATCCATATCACGAGCTTTGATACCAATAATCGTCAACATGCAACTGGCTAAGCTAGTCGCCAATAAATCAGTCGGTGAAAACGCCTCGCCCTTACCTTGGTTGTCAGTCGGTGCATCGGTAATTATTTGATTATTCGACTGTAGGTGAATGGCTTGGGTGCGTAAATTGCCTTGGTAGGTTACTTTTGAGGTGGTCATGGGGTTCTCTTTGGTAGTTATTATCGGACTACTGATTTTCAACATAATATCGTTTTACGACTATAAAGTTAAATGCACCATTTAAAGTAACATATTTAAGTCTGATTGAACTGCTTGATATTAGCAGTACTTGCACGATCAATAAAAAAGGCTATTGCTTTGGTTGCCTGCGCAGTCGAGCCGAGCGCCAACGATGGCATCATATGACGACAGAGCAGCAACGCGAGGTACTAAGGCTTATCGCAGGACGTAAACTACGTATCGAGCTCATGCGGCTGCGTAAAAACGAGCAGTTGGGATTTGATTTTGAAGAAGACGTTGAGATGGGTGAGTTGTTTTGATATAAGTTGTAGAAGATGAAAAGCATTTTATTGCTGAGATTTATTTTTAGATAATTCATTATGTATAGGATGAACCCAATACACTTTTCCTTCCAGTTCCTCAAGGTCAAGACTCTCTCTTAGTTCATCTCGAAGAGATGCAATCAAAGGATCAAAAGAAAAATCAGAGTCTCCTGTTCCTAATTCTGAATCTATTAACTGCTGCATTTGTTCTACTTGCCATTTTGTACCCATGAACTGGATGGATATTGATGCATCTCTAAGATGTTTAGCGGCTTCTTCTTTATTTGGATTACTACTGTACATCAACAAAGATTTAAAAGATTTTTTTAGATGATCAATTCGTTGTTCTGATTTTTGCTCATTTATTTGGAGTTTTACTGCTGATTGGTGAGAGTAGAAGGCAGTCGCTATAGCGATAATAGCTGGTATGAATATTTTTAAAAAATCAATAGAAACGAAGATTGCTAAAAAACGAGACATATTCTTTTACCTTTAATAACTTTGCTAGAGAAGTAAGAATTAATTAAGCTAAATGAACAATTAGAAACTGTTCAATATCACTAATCATAATTGCCACATCGCTATCGGTAAATTCTTCAGGCTTGCCATGTGCAGCGCTGTTTCTTATATCTGCTAAAGCGGTAATTCTTTTCTGTTGGAGCTTATTATAAACTCCCGCTTTAACAAGATCTGAATTCATTTTATCTAATTTACCTATAGTTAAGGCGTTTTGATAGCATATATCACGAAGTGTAGTTTCCAATACAACCCCAGCAATAACCGCAGCTGCTAGCTTATATCCACTAGACAGCAATTCTTGAGCCTGTTCAAGTTCGCTATCAAAAACATCTGCTTGTATCAAATTTTTTAATGAGGTTAGATAACCATTTTTATAATCATCCATTGCTGCTATAAATACAGACTTCATTCTCTTAAATGCATCCCACTGAGTTTCGTAACTACGTAGCTTTTCCGCCTTTATAAACTCTTCATAGTGTTGTGAATCTTTGCCACATGTGGAAACTAATAAATTTTTAGATTTTACTTTCCAAGTTAGGGTTTTTTCATTATCTACAACATTAACATTTCCGACAAGTTGATTATGTTGTGTTCCACGTGTTGCTTCAATTTCTTTCGTTTCTTCAAATAACTGATCAAATCTTTCAGATAATTTTTGAATCATGTACAGAACTCCATTTTAAGACAACACTAAGCTAAATGAAAGAATAACAGATGTTAGCGAAAAACACTTTTATTACTTATGCTTGCTAACTATAGTAGATCTTTTATAAAAGTGGTACAGTCGTTTTAAAACAAGCGAAAAGTAAAAAGATTATGACTTATTCAGCAGACTTCCGTGCTCAAGTGATTAAAAGTGTCGAACAACAAGATATGAGTATCAGACAAGCTTGTGCATTTTATGACATTAGTAAGGCCACGCTACAGAATTGGCTCAAAGACCCTAGTATTAAACTCACTCGCAATAAACCACCCAGTAAAATACCTAACGAAGCTTTATTAAAAGATGTTGAACAGCATCCAGACGATTACATGTACGAGAGAGCACAGCGTTTTGGCTGTAGTAAGTCGGGCATCGAGGCCGCTTTAAAACGTCTTGGTATCAGTCAAAAAAAAGACCTTAGAGCATCCAAAAGCTTGCCCATTAAACAGAGCTAAATATCTAAGTAAACTGGGCGACTACATCGCTCAAGGCTATGCAATTGTATACATGGATGAGAGTGGCTTCGAGGCTGAGACCATCCGCTCTCATGGCTATGCACCTATTGGTACCCCTTGCATCGATAGCTATAACTGGCAAGGTAGAAAACGCACCAATGTTATTGGTGCCTTATATGAAAAAGCGTTATTTGCACTTGATTACTTCGAAAAGAATATCAATGGCGACATATTCTACAACTGGTGCAAAAACACGCTAATACCAAGTCTTAAAATAAAATGCGTAATCGTCATAGATAACGCCAGCTTTCATAAACGCGTTCAGAGATTACTCAACAGGCATGGTCATCGCTTGTTATTTCTACCGCCTTACAGCCCTGATTTAAACCCTATTGAAAAAAAATGGGCACAGGCTAAGTTTCTACGACAAGGGTGGATGGAGAATAATTTACCTAAGCTGTTTCATGATATGGGTTGTACTAATTTTATTCTGGATTGACTATAGCATTATTCCAAACTCCTGAGCTATTACTAAGGAAAAAACTCACTTGAACTTGGGTTCCTAATATTTGATGTATAATATGACTTACTCTATTACAATAGGCCTGATCATTCCCATAAACTGAAACTGCAACACTCCGAACTTGGGACAAGGCTATACGCTCCAAAATATAGATATCTTGTTCCCATAATCCCCATCCATATATAACTAAAGAAGGCTCTAAAGTAGTGAGAACCTCTCTATAAACCGTATTTAAATAGCTACTACTTCGTATTGAATTTATTTTCTGCTTAGATGTACCTTCACTAACAAATAGTGGAACTACCTGCTCAGATTGCCATGCTCTTAGTATTGCTTCAAGCAAACCATCGCTGTTACCCTTATCATTAATTAACACCATGCTGAGAAAGTATCATGATACATTAACTTATAATTGTTGACTAATAATTAAAATATAAAAAATCCCCCAACCAGATAAATGATTGGGGGATAATCAGGAATAGAGAGCTGACGATGACCTGAGCGCCGTTAAGGCAAAGCACTGCTTTGCTAGGCAGCACAAGAGCAAATTCTTTAAATAGGATTTACTGTGTAGGTCACTAGGAATAAAAGATAAAAAAAAGAGCCATCCAATTAAGGATGACTCTTTTTTAGAATAGAGAGCTGACGATGACCTACTCTCACATGGGCGAACCACACTACCATTGGCGCAACGATGTTTCACTTCTGAGTTCGGGAAGGGATCAGGTGGGGCCATCGCGCTATTGTCGTCAGCAAAGGGGGTTAGATATGAGTCTGATGTTATTATGACGTCAAGATATTATCTATTGGTCGACCAACTTGTAACCTAACTGAATCAAGGTTAAAGGTGATATCGAAATATATATATTCTATAAGCTTTCGCTTATACAAGATAGATTAATTAGAGCTTTGATACAAACCACTTGGGTGTTGTATGGTCAAGCCAAACGAGCAATTAGTACAGGTTAGCTACACACATCGCTGTGCTTCCACACCCTGCCTATCAACGTCGTAGTCTTCAACGGCTCTTTAGGGAAATCTAATCTTGAGGTGGGCTTCCCGCTTAGATGCTTTCAGCGGTTATCCCATCCGAACGTAGCTACCGGGCAATGCCACTGGCGTGACAACCCGAACACCAGAGGTTCGTCCACTCTGGTCCTCTCGTACTAGGAGCAGATCCTCTCAAATTTCCAACGCCCACGGTAGATAGGGACCGAACTGTCTCACGACGTTCTAAACCCAGCTCGCGTACCTCTTTAAATGGCGAACAGCCATACCCTTAGGACCTGCTTCAGCCCTAGGATGAGATGAGCCGACATCGAGGTGCCAAACACCGCCGTCGATATGAACTCTTGGGCGGTATCAGCCTGTTATCCCCAGAGTACCTTTTATCCGTTGAGCGATGGCCCTTCCATACAGAACCACCGGATCACTAAGACCTACTTTCGTACCTGCTCGACTTGTGGGTCTCGCAGTTAAGCGCGCTTTTGCCTTTATACTCTACGACCGATTTCCGACCGGTCTGAGCGCACCTTCGTACTCCTCCGTTACTCTTTAGGAGGAGACCGCCCCAGTCAAACTACCCACCATACATTGTCCTCGGTATTGTTATACCTGAGTTAGAACCCCAACATGACCAGGGTGGTATTTCAAGATTGGCTCCACCAAGACTAGCGTCTCGGCTTCAAAGCCTCCCACCTATCCTGCACAAGTCAGGTCAAAGTTCAATGTAAAGCTGTAGTAAAGGTTCACGGGGTCTTTCCGTCTAGCCGCGGGTACACAGCATCTTCACTGCGATTTCGATTTCACTGAGTCTCTGCTGGAGACAGCGCTGCCATCATTATGCCATTCGTGCAGGTCGGAACTTACCCGACAAGGAATTTCGCTACCTTAGGACCGTTATAGTTACGGCCGCCGTTTACTGGGGCTTCGATCAAGAGCTTCGCTTACGCTAACCCCATCAATTAACCTTCCAGCACCGGGCAGGCATCACACCCTATACGTCCACTTTCGTGTTTGCAGAGTGCTGTGTTTTTAATAAACAGTTGCAGCAGCCTGGTATCTGCGACTGTCAACAGCTCAAGGAGCAAGTCCTATCACCATCAACAGCGTACCTTCTCCCGAAGTTACGGTACCATTTTGCCTAGTTCCTTCAGCAGAGTTCTCTCAAGCGCCTTGGTATTCTCTACCTGATCACCTGTGTCGGTTTAGGGTACGATTCGTTTATAACTATTGCTTAGAAGCTTTTCCTGGAAGCATGGTATTTGCCACTTCGCTGTACAAGTACAGCTTGCTATCAGATCTCAGCCATATAACAACCCGGATTTACCTAAGTTGTAAGCCTACATCCTTTCACCTGGACAACCAACGCCAGGCTGACATAACCTTCTCCGTCCCTCCATCGCATTATAAACAAGTATCGGAATATTAACCGATTTCCCATCGACTACGCCTTTCGGCCTCGCCTTAGGGGTCGACTCACCCAGCCCCGATTAACGTTGGACTGGAACCCTTGATCTTCCGGCGTGCGAGCTTTTCACTCGCATTATCGTTACTCACGTCAGCATTCGCTCTTGTGATACCTCCAGCATGCCTTACGACACACCTTCACAGGCTTACACAACGCTCCCCTACCACTTGAAAACAAATTCAAATCCGCAGCTTCGGCTCCTAGTTTGAGCCCCGTTACATCTTCCGCGCGGGCCGACTCGACTAGTGAGCTATTACGCTTTCTTTAAAGGATGGCTGCTTCTAAGCCAACCTCCTAGCTGTCTATGCCTTCCCACCTCGTTTCCCACTTAACTAGGAATTTGGGGCCTTAGCTGGCGGTCTGGGTTGTTTCCCTCTCCACAATGGACGTTAGCACCCACTGTGTGTCTCCCGGATATCACTCATCGGTATTCGGAGTTTGCATCGGTTTGGTAAGTCGGTATGACCCCCTAGCCGAAACAGTGCTCTACCCCCAATGGTGTTCGTCCGAGGCGCTACCTAAATAGCTTTCGGGGAGAACCAGCTATCACCGAGTTTGATTAGCCTTTCACCCCTATCCACAAGTCATCCCCTGGCTTTTCAACGACAGTGGGTTCGGTCCTCCGGTGCCTGTTACGGCACTTTCAACCTGCTCATGGATAGATCACTCGGTTTCGGGTCTATGCCCTGCAACTAAACGCCCTATTAAGACTCGGTTTCCCTACGGCTCCCCTAAACGGTTAACCTTGCTACAGAACATAAGTCGCTGACCCATTATACAAAAGGTACGCGGTCACCCTAATAAATTAAGGCTCCCACTGCTTGTACGCACACGGTTTCAGGTTCTATTTCACTCCCCTCACAGGGGTTCTTTTCGCCTTTCCCTCACGGTACTGGTTCACTATCGGTCAGTCAGGAGTATTTAGCCTTGGAGGATGGTCCCCCCATCTTCAAACAGGATTTCTCGTGCCCCGCTCTACTTAATATGTTAACGCTAATGTTTCGAATACAGGACTATCACCTACTACGGTCAGCTTTCCCACGCTGTTCTTCTACATTAGCACTAATCGGCTTCTCCCCGTTCGCTCGCCGCTACTTGGGGAATCTCATTTGATGTCTATTCCTAAGGGTACTGAGATGTTTCACTTCCCCTCGTTCGCTTCTTGTACAAGTACAAGATACCTACCTTATGGTAAGTGGGTTTCCCCATTCAGAAATCTCCGGATCACAGGATATTGCCGCCTCCCCGAAGCTTATCGCAGGCTGTCACGTCTTTCATCGCCTCTGACTGCCAAGGCATCCACCATGTGCGCTTCATTACTTGACCATACAACCCCAAGTAGTCTTAACTTATAAATAAGTTTTAACTTCAAAGTGTTATATAAGTCTAATTATGATAACGATATCACCTATGTTTATACGCTTGATTCAGTTCTCTTTACTTTTTTAATAACTCACTACTGGGATAACAACTGATGTCGTTAAGTAGTGAGTTATTAAGGTTAGGAACAACGCGTGAACACGTGTTCCTAACCCAGACTCATATCTATGTTTTTAAATAGTTCTTACGCTCTCGTCGAGTCATAAGTTCTGTATAAAACAGAAAGAAATAATCGTATGATGTAATATCTGAATTATTTGTTTCTGTTTATGCTTGTTTATATAGTTACTATCGTATTTATTATGGTGGAGCCAAACGGAGTCGAACCGTTGACCTCCTGCGTGCAAGGCAGGCGCTCTACCAACTGAGCTATGGCCCCGTAAATAAATGGTAGGCCTGGGCAGACTTGAACTGCCGACCCCCGCGTTATCAACACGGTGCTCTAACCAGCTGAGCTACAGGCCT